>CADFRV010000011.1 GCA_902836725.1 Muribaculaceae bacterium | reverse complement strand
CCATCCGGTATTGTCGTCAACGGACGGTAAACTTCCTGGATGAGCCGTTGGTACGAAGGATATATACGCCTGGGGTAAAATCAGTCAGAGGGATGCTGCAACGAGTGTCTGAAACGTGTATGTTCCGCACCTGTGTGCCGGCCGGCGTATAGACTGTCACGTCGCCTATGGGGCTTGAACTGCGGATTTCCACTGCAAACTTGCTCACGTCGATGCTCTCCGCATCGCTTTCTGTCATCTTCGCTGATGCGCCCGGGCGCGCACTCGGCAAGTAATAGAGAACCTCGCCTGCACCGTTTACGATCTCATAGATTTTGGGAATGGTACAATAACCTGTGCATCCAAGTATGGGGCCAGTCAATATCGTACCCAGACATTGCGCATAGTCAATATTCTCAAGCTTTTCAGAGCTGATGAATCCGAGTCCTTCTACCAACCGGTATCTCTTTTGATCTCCACATTCAAAAGCATTGTATGATCTGCCAAACGCTTCATACGTTGTCGGATATATCGGTTCATCCCATATATCCCGCCCGGATATATTCCCTTTTAAAGGATTCACAAAATCAAAATATACAGAGGTATTGATTTCACCTGTATGATTTATATAATTACAATACACCTTTTTCTCCTCACAGTCTTCCGAAAAGTATGTACCATACTCCGCCTCATCCTTTTCGCCATTGACATAAGATGCCAGAGTATAGTATTTCTTGCCATCAATCTCCTTGCAGTCCTCTATCCTGATGATCATTTCCCCCTCGTCTCTGGGGTTATCAGGTCCGAAAACAATGTCATTCCACAGCGTGTATCTCCATTCTTTCCCCACTTCCAGCATCGGAGTGTAAGGTAATTCCACACTCGATACCTTGGAAAGCGGTTGGGAAAGAAACTTCGTCACATGTTCCTGTCCGCTGTTTGTTGCCTGCGTAGTTGTGTCGTTTATTGTGGCGCTTTGGAGGCTTGTGAGCCACAGTGTGAAAACACATACGAGAGAAATTTTACGCGTCATGGTTTGTGGAGTCTTTAAAAGGTTTATGAGTGTTTCGCAAATATAATAAATATAATTTACGATGCAAAATTAAGTTTGTTTTTTACAAACCTTAAAATGAGATCATTAGTATGGCCGTTTCAACGCGCAAGTAGAAAATGCTCATATTTCCGGTATGGGAAAGGCGCTGTGCCGGGTCGGGAGACCCTGGCGCAGCGCCTTTATGCGGGGGGAGGGAAGAGGGCTTGCCCCTCTTCCGGTGAAAAGTCTGTTATCTTACTGCCACTTTGGCTACTTTGGAGCCTGCGGTGACAACGTATACGCCGGGCACGAGGCTTACGCGCACTGTGGGAGCGGCTTCCTCGCGGGCTACGATGCGTCCGTCGGCGGCTGCAACTGTCACGAAGCCTTCATCAAGTCCCTTGACGATTATTTCGCCTGCGGAGGCTGTGATGGATACACCGTTGTGGGACGATACGGCGCCGATACCTGACATGAGGATGTCGAACATGTCGGACGGGCGGGATTCGCCGTTGGCATATACGGCTGTCACGAAATAGGTGTATTCGCGTCCGTCGACGGCGGTAGCGTCGGTGTACTCAGTGTCTGCCACCGGTGTGCTGTTGATCTTCACGCCGTTGCGGTAGATGTTGTATCCCTTGAGTGTGAGCTGTGCGGGAGCGCCCTCTGCCGGAACGAAAGTGATGTCGTCAATGAAGAGGAAGAACTTGTTTGTTGAGCGGCTGCGGATGGCGGCGTATTTTGTGCCTTCCGGCAGCTTGAAGCGGTACTGTGTCCAGGCGTTGGGTACGTCGGTGACAGTGCCTACAGCCTTGAAGTCTTCGGTAGCGGTGGTGTTAGCAGATGCGAGCACTTCGAAGGTTTCGAGATACTGCGGGTCGAAGCTCTTGGCGTAGAATGAGAGAGCCTGCGGGCCTCCGTAGAGACGGGGTGAGATAGCCCAGTCGTCGCTCTGCACGCTCGAGCCGCCGCGTTCCACATATTCGGAAGCGATATATTTGCTGCCCGAGTGGCCTGTCCAGCGCTCGTTGTTCTCGCCGAATCCGGTCCACTGGCTGTCGACAACAAACCAGGACTGGAGACCTGTGCATGGGAAGCCGGTGGTCTGGATGCCGCCTACAGGAGCCTTGTCCATATCGATGAATTTCCAGCCTTCAGTCACGTTGCTCCAGCTTTCGGCGTTCTCGAATGTCTCGGTAACGGCTGCGGGAGCGGCCTGTGTGAGGTCGGGAGCGTTCCATCTGAGTGTCACGCCTTCTTCACTGCATTCGCCGGTAAGTCCGTCGGCCGCGGGCACAATGGGTGCGATAACTCCTACGCTTACTGTCTCGGTCTGGTTGTCGTTTTCAATCTGGTCGTCGCTGCAGATGATGGTGGCGTGGAATTCGGCATATTCGCCTGCAGTGATGCCGACGGTAGGCTCGAAGGTGGTGGAGATGGTCTGGTTGGGCTCGATGCGCTCGCATTCCTTGAAGTCCACGAGATCCTCGCCGTTCCACAGCTCGACGGTGTATCCGCGCACGGTGTTCTCGCCGGTATTGGTCACGGCTACGCTGATCTCGAACGGTTTGTCGACGTCGGCAACTGCCGGAGCGGTGATGCGTGTGGCGGTAAGGTTATATTCCACATAGCTGCTTACGCGCAGGTTGTCGATGGTGTAGATAGCCAGACCCGGATCCTTGGGCATGATGCGGAAGATCACGCTCTGTCCCTCGTAGTCGGTCAGGGGCACAACGACCTTGTTCCAGGTGTTGACGGGACCTGTCTCGGCCACTACATTTGACTGCACGGGCATGAAGCCGCGTCCGTCGCCGTTGTCGACCTGGATTTCTATGGCGTTGCCGTATACGGCCGAAGAGCTTGAATAGTTGTAGGTGTAGTATGTGAACGACGGATTGTTGAGGCCCTCAAGGTCGATCTTTCCTGAAACGAGGCCTGTAATGTCGCCACCCCAACATTCGAAGTATGCGAAACCGTTGTCATCGTCCTGCGGTGTGATACCCCAGTCGTGCAGGTTGGTGAACTGCCAGGGTTCGTTGCCCTTGATGTAGTTGTAGCCGAAGATCGAGCTGATGGAACGGTCGCTGAACGACTCAGACCACGGGGTTGAGTAAGCGGCGCCTACAGGCTTGTATGCCGTGGCGGCCATCTTGTCTGATTCTCCTCCGGCAGTCACGGCATATACACCGAACTGGCAGAATGCCTGGTCACCTTCGGGAACGGCGGTGTATGTGAAAGATGTCTCGGTGAGCTTGTCGGCGATAGTGTTCATCTGACGGTCGATAACGCGGTATGTTACGGCGTCGGATTTGATGGTGTTGCCGTCCACGTCGGTTGTCACGGCATCCCATGAGATGGTCACCTTGCCGCTGTTGCCCTCCTCGATGAACAGGGCGGAAGCGGGCGCCACCGGTTTGCGTGCGCCTACGAGCACTTCTGCCTCTGCGACTGTGCCGTCACCATATTTGTTGTAAGCCAGAGCGCTGTAGAGGTGTGTGCCGAGTGTGAGGTCATCGGAGCTGTCGGTGTATTCCACCGGTGCGCCTGCGGCGATATCCTCGGTGAGGGTGGCGATAACGTTTCCGTCGCGCATGATCTCGATCTTGGTGATGGCGCTTTCCCCTTCGAGAGGATCACCGGAGATGTCGGTGGCAGGTGCGGTGAAGGTTACTTTTACCTCGCGTGTGCCGTCCACGGGCGATTCGGCCTTGAAGTCGGCGGGTGCGGCGGGTGCCTTTGCCATAATGCCTGACTCAATGGTGAATCCGAGCACGCTGAGGGTGTTTGATTTGCCCTCGGTCATGCCGTGGATACCGATATATATAGTGCCGGTTTCCTCGGCTGCGAGTTCGGCGGTGAGGCGTGTGGGTGTGGTAGTCTTGAGGGTTGTGGCCTCGATGAGGGTATTGGTCATGGCCTCGGGTGTGGGCTCTGTGCCCCATTTCACCTCAAATGTCTCCTCTGCATAGTTGGAGGTCTTCACGTCGATGGTGAACGGATATGCTGTGCCGGCCTTTACTTTTACAGCGGGTGTGATTGCCCAGTCGTCGAATCCTTTCGATCCGTAGAGCTGCATGGCCTTGTCGTAGCTGCTGTATGTCCACTTTGTGTCGTCGGCGTTGACATCGAGGATGGTCCATCCTGCCAGTGACACGCTGCCGGTGAACTCGCCGGTGAAGGGGGGCATGATGGGGCCAAGGGCGATTACGGTCGACTTCACGTCGGGTGCCTTGAGGCCTTCCACAGTTGTGGAGAGCACGTAATAGTAGTCAGTGCGTGTCTCGGGCGACGGGAGCTCGTCGGTAGCCTTGCGGTCTGTCACATCCTCCACGATGACTTTCATGTCGGGATAGCGTACCACCGTGTATGTGGCGGCAGAGTAGTTCACGTTACCGCCGTTTATACCTGTTGACGAGGGCGATGACCACTGGAGGTTTATGGTGTTGCCGGAGATGGTGGTCTGGAAAGTGCCGGGCGCTTTCGGTGAGTCAGGACCTACGAACTTATGTGTGCCGTTTACGGGGGAGGTTCCCTCGGAGTTGGATGTGGTCACGGTGAAGTAGTAGTTGTCTGTCTCGGGCATCTCCACCGATACATCCACACGCTTGTTGGGGAGGCATTCGCCGGTGGCGATCTCCTTGCCGTTGGCTTTCACTGTGTATGTGAGATTCTCCTCGGCGGGGAGGGTGGTGTTGCCCACAGTGAGGCGGGGAGAGTAGAAGCTGATCTTTCCGCTGAGCGATGTCCCTGAGAAGGAGGTGCTGATGGATGAGATCTTTGCGGGCGCTCCCTGTGCCGTTTCTTCGGCGGCCACGGGGATATACATGCCGCAGAGCTGCTCCTCGTTTATGAGGTCGTAGACCTTGGTTGCAGCCGCGGTGGTGAGGTTCACACTGTAGAGGCCGAACTCGGTGTCTGTGGTCACTGACCAGTACATGGTGTCTGTGGCGCGGTCGATTGTGGCGTCGCCGAGGTATGTTGATTCAACTCCGGTGCTTCCCACGAGGGTCATCTCGCCGGTCTTGATGTTCACTTTATAGAGGTCGCCGTTGCGTTCGATGGCGTAGAGTGTGCCGTCTGATGAGAATGCGCATCCGCTCCAGGGGCGCTCGAGGGCGCATATCGTGGCGGCTGGGAGGAAGCGGTCGTAGTTCCAGCGCACAAGGTTGTAGCCGTTGCGCTCGGGGTTGATGAAGCATCCGTATGCCTCGTCACGCAGCGGGTCGTATGCCATTGTGGTGGCTACATATTCGATCTTTCCGGTGTATTCGTCATATTTTGACCAGTCGGATGTGAAATAATTTAAAGTGGAAATCTCCTCGAAGCCCATCATCTCGCGATAACGGTTGATGTAATACATGCCGTTGACTTCGATACCACCTCCTGTAGCGAGAATTTCCGGATCTACAGAGAGGCGTGTGGGGTTCCACTCTGTGGTGTTGTAACTCCACATACCCTGTGCGTTGTTGGGATATACCACACTGGCATTGATGGTTACACCTGCTTCCTCAGCAAGCGCGGCGGCCATACGCCCCATGGGTGCTTTGGCTGCCGGAGCATTCACTGTCCCTGATGCGAAAGCCGTGCTTCCGGCGGTTGCCGTCCTCAACCCCAGCAGCTCTGCAAGAGGCTTCTGAACCAGAGGGGCGGCGGTGGCGCTTAAAGCGCTACATAAAATAATTACCCCCCCGTTAATGTAAATAATTTTCTCATTACAAGGATGATTAGTGATAGATATTAATGAGTTGTATTACAATTGCTTGGTGTATTCCCGCTTCTGGAGCTTAATTTTGCGAATGTATAATTGGTCAGAGCTAATCGTTTTGTGCAAATGTAAGGTTTTTTGCGATGATTGACAAGAAATAAACGTTAAAAATGGGAACGGCACGCATGAGCGTGCCGCACTTGCCGGGAGGCGGGGAGGATGGAGGGAATGGGGGAGAGGTGGAAATGGCGGATCAGCGGGGGGAGTAGCCCAGGAGGGCGCGGCAGAGGGGGCGGTCGCCATGCACAAGCTCGGCGAGCGTAACCTCCGTGGCGGGAAATTCCGGGGATGAGGGCATCGGGGCGAGGCGCACCTCCACCGGTTCGTCGTAGTATGCCTCGTGCAGATAGCTTATCTCGAAGCGTGTGAGGCGGTTGCGGTCGTGGAAGTCAAGGCTGCGGCAGTTGAGCAGCAGCTCTATGTAGCGTGAGGAGTTCACATGCCGGTTGAAGTCTATGTCGCAGTAGGTGAAGCGGTAATGGAGCGTTTCGTATTCAGCGAGCGGGCGGAGGCGTGCCAGGGGTGCTGCCCCGCATGTTTTGTCGTCGGGGAACAGTTCGCGTATGTGGTACATGTGCGATAGGTCTGCCGCCTGTCGGTTGTCGGTGTTGAGCACGGCCCACACGGTGCGCGCCCATCCTATGGTGTTGCCGTCGCCGTCGAGGATTTCGAAATCGCGGTCGGAGAAGAGGCGGTTGATGCCCGACATCCATGTGCGCACGGTGTAGTTTTCGTTTACGCCGGGGTAGCGCGTCATCTCCACTCCCACACGCGAAAGCACCCATGTCTCGTGGCGTGTTACCAGATATGCGTATCCGATCCCCACCTCGTTGGCGTGGAGTGTGGCCACTTCTATCAGGCGGTTGATAAGGAGTGTGATAGGCATCCGCCCCTGCGGATTACACTCCGCAGGGGTCAGGAAGTATGTGCGTTCAAAAATTTTTTCCATGCCGCAAAGTTAGTCAACTCCAGCATTTTTTACAATCGGAGAAATTTGTGAGTATACCCTGCGGTCAGAGGTTGAGGCGGAAGCCGACCTGCAGCAGGCCCTGTGCGCCGAATCCGAGTTCTCCGAAAACGGTCCATGAGCGTGACAGCCCTACCTGGGCGCCGAGCGGCGAGAACTGGTAGGCGAAGTATGTCTGGTTATAGCTGTCGCCGTGGTAAGGCATCATATGGGAGATTTCTGCTCCGAGCCCCATGTGGCCGTAGAGTGTCACGATGCTGTTGCGCCAGTAGTTGTATCGGCCGTTGAGCATGATGGCATGGTAGGCGATTGAGGAGTGCTCGGGTCCCCCTTTGGTGGTGCATGACGAGAACGTGTAGCTCGGACCGATGTAGAAATTGCGTGCCACCTGGAAGTTCACACCTACGTTCAGCGCTCCCCATGCGTTGTTCACGTGGTGCCATCCGTCGTGGCAGTCAGTGGCGTCCATCTGTGTGTATCCGCCGTAGCTGATGGAGAGATCGGTTTTCTGTGCTGATGCTCCGGCTACCGCGCCGAGCACCATTGCGAGCATAAGTAAAATCTTTTTCATACCTGTTGTGTAATTTTTAGTTTCCCTAACATCCATAATAACGATCGCACGGGGTAGGAAAGTTCGGTCACGTCATTAAAAAACATGATATCTTTTCGTATGGTTGTGGAAAATTATGTGACCTCTTGAACGCGGCGGAAACGATATTTTTAGCCAAAATGCAGATAGTATTTGTTGGTTTGTAAAATTTAGTATAACTTTGCTGCGATTTAAGCATGAAAAAGAGGAATATTATTACATATTCAATAAATATACACTTGCATATACATGTTTTATGCAATTTTAGAATGTCCAATCGTTTCAATACGTTAAGCCAAAGCGTGATAAAATAAAAAGACCTGTTGATTATGAGAAAGTTTTACACAACATTACTGATGGCTTTGCCGTTCATAGCCGCGGATGCCGGTGTGCTTGATCTGCAAAGTAAAATGGAATTGCGCACGCGTGCGCGTGTGTTGTCCTCGGAACTGTCAGTGCCCCGTGGTGTCCGTGCCAAAACGTTTTCGGCGGATCAGGCCCTTGCCAGACGCGAAAGCACTCTGGCATTCGTGCGTATAGCAGATGGCTATACGGCTGACGACCTGGCTGAGGCCGGTATAGATGTGGTAAGTGTAAGGGGGCAGATAGCGATTGCCGATATCCCCTACGACCGCGCCGAGGAACTGGCGGCTGCGGAATGCGTGCAGCTCATGCAGTTTCAGCGTACGGTAAACGCGCATATGGATCTGGCACGTGCGGCCGCGGGCACAGATGTGATCCATGAAGGTGGCGACGGGCTTCCGAAAGCCTATACCGGCAAAGGTGTCATAGCCGGCATTGTGGACCAGGGCATGGATCCGAACCATATCAACTTCCTTGACGCTGACGGCGAAAACCGCATAAAATACCTGTCGGTGATGCGCTACAACGCCATGGGAACAGGGCTGGCTCCGGTTTATTACGGTGAGGATATACGGGATGCGGCTCCCCTCTCTGAATTTTCAACCGATGACCAGAGCGCTTATCATGGCACTCATACTCTTGGCATTATGGCCGGTGGCTATAAGGGTGATGTCGAAGTGTCGGAAGGACTTTCCGCAACAGGTTCATCGAAAATCAAGAAAACCGCCAATCCATATTATGGAGTGGCTACAGGATCGGATCTTGCTGTTTCATGCGGGCTGCTTACCGACGTATGTATCGCATCGGGTATCGAGCAGATGTATTATTATGCAAGCGAGTACAAAAACATGCCTGTGGTCTATAATCTGTCCCTTGGATCGAACGTTGGTCCTCACGATCCCAAGTCAATTATGTCAAGTTTCCTTGATATAATTGGAGATATGGCCATAATCTGTGTGTCTGCCGGCAACGAGGGTGATGCAAAGGCGTCGCTCAACAAGACCCTTACCGAAGGCGACGAGACGATAAAGACATTCATTCATCCGCATGTGTACCAGTATACTCCCGACGGCACCACGGCAGAAACCATGAATACATGGCGCTATGGCCAGATAGGGGTGTATGGCGATGATGACACGGAGTTTTCCCTGCGTGTGGTAGTGTACCGCAAAAGCCGTGGCTATCGTGTGGCATATGAGATGCCCGCTACCGCCAAGGACGGCAACATGACATATTACTGGACTTCCGCAAACTCCAATGCCGCATCCACAGATGTAATCGCTCCCTCCAACACGCCATTCGCACAATATTTCGACGGTTATGTGGCTGTGGGGTGCGACCTTGATCCCGCCACCAACCGTTACTACTGCACAATCGGTATGGACCTTCTCGACAAGGTGGAGAACTACAAGGACGCTTCCGGCAACGACCGCGATGCCGAGCTTCTGATCGGTATAGAGGTTGTGGGCAAAGCAGGTCACAGATATGATTTTTATTCCGATGCACTTACGGTAAGTTTCGACAATTACGGTGTGGACGGCTTCACCGACGGCTCTCGCAACGGCACAATCTCCGACATGGCTGTAGGCCATAATATAATCAGTGTCGGCTCATACAATACACGCCAGGAGTGGCATACCCTCGACGGCGCGCGCCCGTCATATCCCGGCGACGGTTTCCGCCCCGGATATGTGAGCGACTTCTCATCCTTCGGTACTCTGGCCGACGGCCGTAACCTGCCGCACGTATGCGCCCCCGGTGCTGCCATAATATCGTCCATAAGTACCCCCTACCTGGAATATGTGACCGACCAGCTCGCCGCTCAGAACGGTGTGAAACTCACCGAAGAGATGAGACGTGAGTATTACGAGTATCTCAACTCGGCACGCGCTACCGACGCCAACGGGAAAGCACACTATTGGAAGCAGGAGGTAGGCACATCCATGTCGACCCCCTTTGTGGCCGGCAATATAGCTCTCTGGCTTGAGGCCGATCCCACACTTACGGTGCAGGATGTGAAAGATATAATAGCCCGCACGGCCGTGCGCGACGAGTATGTGGAGGCCGGTGATCCCGTGCAGTGGGGCGCAGGCAAATTCAACGCCCTTGCCGGACTGAAAGAGGTGATACGCAACTCCGGCATAGGGAGTGTGGGCGCCGACGGCCGCAACGACCGCCTGATGGTGACCATGGCGGGCGACAATGTATTCAATGTGTTTGTGGGGGAGGCAACATCAGTGGATGCCACTCTCACATCCATTAGCGGAGCCTGCATGCTGCGTGCCTCTGGCGCGGGAGACGAGCTGACCCTCGACGCCTCATCGCTCCCGGCTGGCATCTATGTGCTTTCCGCCAACGGACACTCGCAGAAAGTGGCTGTGAAATGATCCGCGATAATAACGAAATAATAAACCTCTCAAATAAAAAAGACAATATGTTTCATAAACTGACGACGGGCATACTCGTGTCTATGGCTTTGGCAGCCATCCCTTCCGGCGCTATGGCGCAGAACGGGGCAGAGGAGCCGATCATCACATTCAAAACCAATATCTACGACACCTACGGTGCCGCAAACAGTTTCCATATCACACTGGGCAGTACCGAGACCGACTACTTCGATGTAGACTGCGGGTTCGGCATGGTCGAGGCCGAGGTAAGTCCGTCGGTCTTCGACCAGGAGACCCAGTCAATTATCGGAACCCCCGTGCAGTGCTGTGTAAACCAGGATGGCCTGGTAAAGATATACGGTGATCCGACTAAAATAGATTACATAGATTTCGAAGGATGCTATATCGACTGGATCGAGATGGACAAGCTCGTGAATCTGGAAATCCTTGACCTCTCGCACAACGAGCTGAAACGGCTTGACCTTTCTCCTTTCGAGAAGCTGTATGCGATTTATCTGTCAGACAACCCATTCACCGCCGAGACACCTCTGAAGGTGGGATCAAACCATCCTGCCCTTACCATTCTCGAGCTTGACATTATCGACCATATGGACCAGTCGTTCAATCTGAGCGATTATCCGTCGCTGGTCACTTTCGACGGCTATCACAATTTCGGGCTGTACAATATAGACCCGACAGGATGCCCCGAGCTGCAGGTGATGTCGCTTGAGCTTTCCAATGTGTCATCACTTGATGTGAGCAAGAACCCCAAGCTGATGCGCCTGAACATATCGGAGACCCGCATACGCTCGATAGATGTAAGCAAGAACACATACCTCCAGCATCTTTTCGCGCAGCATGTGTCGGGAACCATCAATACCGACGTGAAGATCGACGCCATCGATGTGACGCATAACCCGAACCTTGTGATACTGAATGTGGCAGGCAATAACCTTACGTCGGTAGATGTGACAGCCAATCCATATCTTACGCATCTCACACTCCGCGACAACCATATCTCGGAGATAGACCTGAGCCAGAACAAAAACCTGTATCTGGTGGATATCGCTAACAATGACTTTACTTTCGCCACCCTCCCGGCTATGGATCCCAACTGGGGCGAATATTATTATTTCCGTTCCCCACTCAAGTGCGACCGCAGCTATGAGGTTGGAAAACCTATAGATTTCTCTGCCGATGTGCTGCGTCCAAATACGGAGACGACCGCGCGTGTGTTCCGTACCCAGTATGACGGCGAGCCGGTGCAGCTTGAAGAGAGCGACTTTACTTTCAGCGCCGGCAAGATCACTTTCAACCAGGTTCCTTCCGACTCGGTTTATGTGGAGTTCGCCAACTCTGCTTTCGAGGAATATACCCTCAGCTCGGGCGTTTTCAAAGTGAAGAGCGCCGCCGAGATGGGACAGCCGAGCGATGTGCTCTCGCTGACGGTGTCGGGGCGTGGCACACTCGCATTCAAAGTGGGCGTAGACAATGCCACTCCTGAGAGCCCGCGTGAATTCTTCGTTCAGGTAGGTGACGGTGCCCGTCAGACATTCAGCGCCACATCTGTGACCGCCCCGGGAGAGAACAACGTATGCGTGGCATTGCCGGCAGGAGTTTCCGAGGCAAAAGTCAGCGTGCTTATGCCGGAAGGATCAGTGCTCACCGCACTTGAGATAGCAGATATGCCTGTCATATCGTCGATGGACCTTACCCGTGCCACCGAATTGCGCACCATCAAGGTGACGGGTTGCGAACTTCCGATGGTGGATATGCGCTACAACCGCTGCCTCACAGACATAGACCTGTCGCACAACAGCCTGGACAAACTGGATCTGTCGGGCATATATGGCAATTATGAGAAATTCGCACTGCGTAACATCAATGCCTCGCATAATAAGCTGACAGAATTTACAGTCGTTGATCCGAGGTCGTTCCATAAACTGGACCTGTCATGGAATCTCCTGACTGGGATGTCGCTTAAGAATTATGACAATCTTAAAGAACTTGACCTTAGCCACAACGAGTTCACCGACGAGTGTGACCTTACATACATGGGGAATGCCGTGAAGCTGGATCTTTCACACAACAACTTCACATCGGTGGTTATGACCGAAATCCCCGGATTGCAGAAATTTGACCTCAGCGACAACCGCCTTACCCTCGGGACGGTGCCATATCTTCCCGGTCTCGGCACCGACGTATATGTATACGCTCCACAGAAAGATGTGGAACTGATGGCTTTCGCTCCCGCGATCAATCTTTCGGAGCAAAACCGCATCATAAACGGCGAAGGTACCACTTTCGTATGGAAAAAGTCTTCCGACGGAACCCCGCTCGTACAGGGTACCGAGGTTGACTGCAAGGATGGCGCCACCCGTTTCCTCGACACTACCGTGGGCAAAGTATACTGCGAGATGACCCATCCGGCATTCCCCGCTTTCACTGGCGCGAATGTGTTCCGAACAACGGAGACAACTGTGACTGCTGCTCCCACCAAAGTGGTGGCTTCGTTCACAACCACTTCGGCCACCGGAACCGCCGAAGTGATATTCCGCGGCAACAAAACCACGGCGCTGTATATCGACTGGCGCGGCGACGGCAGCGAGTACAAGCAGTATCCGGTTTCTTCCGCTACCTATATCTCATATCCCGGCCAGCAGACATATGAGGGTGCGGATGTGAAGATATATACATATGAGGATGCTTCGGATATCACCGTGTTCTCTATCTACGACGCTCCGATGAAAAATCTGGACATTTCCGCACTTACCAACCTCTCGAGCCTTTCCATAGGCGACTGCGGACTCGACGAGGACAACGTAGTGTTCCCCGCCGAGTCTCATCTCAATGAGCTGAATCTTTCCGGAAACAACTTCTCGACAGAAGATTTCAGCAAGTTTAATGGCCTGACGATGCTCAATCTCAGCAACAACGCCTACGAGACTTTCGACGCAAGTAAGATCCCGACACTCGAGACACTGTTCATCGACAAGAACAAGCTTACCTCAATCACACTTGACAACCCGTCGATGTGGTGTCTGGCCGCTTCCGGAAACCTGCTTACAAGCATCGATCTGAGCAACGCCAAAAATATCTCGCAGCTTATTCTTGCCAACAATCAGTTCAGCTCCATCAACCTCACTCCAATAGCTCGCCGCCTGAGGGCGCTTGATGTACAGCACAACAACTTTACTTTCGCCACTCTGCCGCGCGCGGTATCGTTCCCGTCGCTTACATACTTCACTTATGCCAACCAGGCGGAAGTGCAGGTCGAGTGTGTTGACGGCAAGGTTGACCTCTCGGCTGAAGCAAGCGTGGAAGGGATGCCTACAGAGTTCGCATGGTATCTGGGTGAGATAAGCTATGACGAAGAGAATGGTATAATTATCGGCGAGTTGCTTGACGGTACGGGCGACAATCCCGAGTATACTGTGGACAATGGTGTGGTTTCGTTCCACAGCACTTTTGAAGATACAGTGCGCTGTCTGCTCACCAACCCCATGTATCCTAACCTTATACTCTACACAAGCGCTGTGACAGTGGATCGCGCAGGTGTGGAAAATGTGGCGGCCGATGCGGCCGATGCCGATGCTCCGGTTGATGTATACACACTCTCCGGTGTGAAAATCCGCTCGCAGGTGGCTCCCTCTGAAGCTACCGCAGGTCTTGCTCCCGGCATTTATGTCGTAGGCACGGAGAAAGTGGCGGTAAGATGATCGCTCTCTGACAGGAGAACTGTTTGAAGATACATATGAAAGTGAAAGCGCAGTGTCGGAAATCGCCGGCACTGCGCTTTTGTCAAATTTTATGGATGGAATGTTTAGAAAATCACCTGGAAACGTGCCTGGATGATGTTTACATGGCGGTCGGAGGGCGCGAGGGCGCGGTCGCGCACGGTGGTGTAGCTGTAGCGCAGGCGTACTATCATGTATTTGTTGATATAATAGTTGAATGTGCATGATGCGTCCTGCGAGATGCCGCCGAATATGCCTGCCGAGGTGTCGTTGGCATTGGTGTAGTTGTACATCAGGGCCATCTCAAGTGATCCGGGCGCGGGGGTGGCGATGCCGCATTCACCGTCGGAATAAACATAGTCTCCTCCTTTGAGGATGCCTCGCAGTATGCCGTAGGCGCCCTGCGCATGATAGTTGCCGTAACCGCTCTTACGCCATACATTGAGGTAATAGTACTGCGCCTCGAGGGCTACGCGCCCTTTGCCGAGAAGAAGCTCGGGCGACATTTTGAACTGGTCTTTGGCTTCGGTAATGTCGGCGTCGAGCAGGCATACTTTCGAGACTCTCGACGGGAAGTTGGAGCTGAAATGGTAGCTGCTGTGATTCTGCCCTTCCTGATCGCTGTAGGTGGGTGTGGCGTAGTTGAATGAGCATCCTATCTGGGCGAAACGCCCGGTTTCGTGGAACGGGCGCCATACCAGACGGGTCTGGAAACCGAATCCCTGTTTCCCCATCTCGGAGGCGTTGCGTTTGATAGCCTCCCCTTCCACGAATGCGCTTGCGGCGGCGAAATACTGCCCTTTGTCGAACTGGTACATGATGCCGAGTGAACGCGGATTGGCGTTGAAGAATTCGTTGCTCGTGGCCTCCTCCTCGGTCTCCTTCATGGAGGAGCTTGTCACGGAGTTGAGGCCGAACTGCTGCACGAAATAGCCCGCACGCAGGAGATTTGAGCTATTGAAATCATACTCCACATAGATATCCTTCATGTTCACTTTGGAGTATGCGAATCCGAGATCGATCTTGGCTTTCCATTTGCCGTAGGAGGCTTTTACACCAACCCTGACGTCGGGGATAGCCACGCCGCTGACAAAGTTCTCTTTCTCGTTACCGGGGAAATATACCGCCCCGTCGGCGAGGATACGCCCT
Organism: Muribaculaceae bacterium; assembly: GCA_902836725.1. GTDB lineage: Bacteria > Bacteroidota > Bacteroidia > Bacteroidales > Muribaculaceae > UBA7173. The sequence goes on along the minus strand of CADFRV010000011.1, from coordinate 5,468 downwards.
GTAGGCTTTATGCTGAAGGTGTTTCCTGTATCCTGCGCGGTGGCTGAGAGTGCGACAGCCGCCGCCACTATACTGAGATATAATGGCTTCATAGGAGTTATGGATTTAGAGGGTGGCTGTCTGGGAATTATTCAGTGGGGGTAGGAGTGGGTGTGCCTTTGGCAACCTTGCCCTCTTTTTTGAGGCGCTTGAACTCGGCTTTCGCCTTGGCGAGCTGCTTGTTGAAGCCGGGGTCGGCATGGAGGCGTGCCACTGTGGTGGAACCGGTGACACGGCCGGCATCCACGTCGCTCTGGAAGTGGTATCCGCAGATCACGCGGCTTTCTCCCATCTCATATCCGCGTTTCAGGATCTCGTTCTGGCGCTCGGGATTTATCTCGGCGAGCACAAGTGCGGTGGCCCAACCCAGAGAGCTGTGTCCCGAAGGATAGGAACCGTTGGAGGATAATTCTGCCTGCTGCTCGGGGTTGCAGGTGTCCTCTTCGTAGAATATGAAGGGGCGGGTGCGGTCATAGTGTCTCTTTGCCTCCCTTGTGCCGAGGTCGCCGGCATCCTCGCGCATCCCTACTATGAGTTTGAGTATCTCGGGTGTGTTCTCTTCATTGATATCCACCCCGAAGGCTTCCGAGTAGGCTTTGGGCAGTCCGTCGCCGGTGACACGTGCGTCCTGGGCAGCCTGTTCGCCTCGCGGTGTCTTTCTCTGGAGTTTTCCCCAGTTGTAGCGTGCTTGGTCGTAGAGGAAGAGTATTGATCCGCCGTCGGGAGGGCCGGGGAGCAGGATGAGGCTGTTGGGGCAGTCCCCTTCCTGCAGGAAGAACAGTTCGGGGTCGGTTCGGTGATCCTTGATATCGTTGGGGTTGAGAGGTGCCTGGGCGGAGAGTTGTGAGCAGACAGTGATGGCGGCGGCGCATGCGAGGATACCGCGCAGGTGATTGTTTACAGAAAGTCTCATCGTAGTAAAGTAAATAAATAGTTTTTCGATTGACAGGCGTTGAAGTATCCCTCGGTTTTGATAATCGGCGTCTGCCGTTGATTTTAGAAGCAGGTAAATAAAACAGATAGAGCGGTGGAGGCCCGGCCGTGGCACCCATCTGAAAAAAGAACATAGGGGGAGCGGAAAAGTTTGTGCGCGGAGGATTGAATTTTGGGAAAAAGCGGGGATCGGCACGCATGAGCGCGCCGCACTTCAGGGCGGGGAACTGGCGGGATGAATGGGGCAGGGAGAGGGAGGAATGTGGAGGATAAGGGCTGATGAGGGGCAATAGGGGATCAGGGTGCGGGAGCGGGGCGGATGGAGCGCAGGCGGGGGATGGCATATAGCATCAGCAGGGCGGTGACCACCGTGGCGAGTATGTCGGAAATGTAGAAGGTGCTCCATACCCCTTCAAGGCCCATGCGGCCGGGGAGCCACAGCAACAGCGGGATAAAGAAGATCACCTGGCGCGTGAGGCTGAGGAATATGGACAGCCCTATCTTGCCGATGCTCTGGAAATATGTGGTTGACACGATCTGGAAACCGACGACGAAAAAGACTGTCATGCCGGTGGTGAGGGCGTGGGCGGTGAACAGCACCAGGTCGGGATCGGCCACAAATGCGCGTGCGATCAGGTCGGGGCACAGCCGTGCGCCTGCCCATCCGATCACACTCACTATGCTGCCAGCTATCACAGCGAGCTTATAGACGGCGAGCACTCTGGCGGGTGAGCCGTGGCCATAGTTGAACCCGGCGATGGGCTGCATTCCCTGGCAGATGCCGAGGATGATGCAGCACAGCATGGCTGTGTATGTCACGAAAATGCCTGAGGCGGCGATGGCCTCCACTCCGCCGTATTGCAACAGTGAGCGGTTGATGACGATGTTGATAAGGCAGGAGGCCACATTCACGATGCATGGGGCGGCTCCGATGCCGATTATGTTCCAGATCACTCTACATTCAAGGCTGAAGATCCCGCGCCGGAAAGTGACCGGGCCGTTCGACGATTTGAAGAAATGCGCCATTACGAAGACCATGCAGACGGTCATGGCTATGTCGGTGGCTATGGCAGCCCCCTTGATGCCCCAGCGGAACACGTAGATGAACAGTGGTGCGAGAAGTATGTTCAGCCCCGCGCCAATGAACATGGTGACCATCGCCTTGACCGGATAGCCTGACGCGCGCATTATGTTGTTGAAGGAGAATGTGAGGTTGGTGAGCATCAGGCCGGGTAGGATATACATCATGAAGTCGCGGGCGTAGGGTAGAGTGACTTCATTGGCCCCGAACCACCGGAGGATTGTGTCCATCCCCAGGGCGAATCCGCCGATATAGATGATGCCGATGCCGAGTGTGAGCAGGAGCGATGTGCCGAGAACGCGGGCTGCTCCCTCGTAGTCGCGCTGGCCAAGGTGTATGCTGACACGTGCCGAGGCTCCCGCCCCTACAAGCACTCCGAGCGCCGTGGCGATGTTCATTACCGGGAATGTGATGGCGAGGCCGGCGATGGCCTCGGGGCCTATCACCTGCCCGATAAATATGCGGTCCACGATGTTGTAAAGCTGCATCACGAGCATCCCCACCACTGCCGGAAGCGAATATTTCCATAGCAGGCGCCCTATCGGCATGGTGGCGAGCTCGCGCAGGTTTCCGTTGTTTTCAGGGGAAATGTCTGCACCCATGTGTCTGTGATGGTTTAGCTTGGTTGAATTATGCAAAAATAGCAAAAATAATCGGTATCCGGGGGCGTGCCAGTCAGGTGAAGAGAGGCTGCTGCGGTTATTTAAGTTTTTTTTTATAAATTATTTAACGGAGACGTAGGAATTTGGCTAACTTTGCCACCCGGTTATGCGTTATTTCTTACAGGGAGCGATGGGCCGCATCGGCAACGCTTGCCCTTTATGATAGTTAACCGTCTGACAGACAATTAAAAAACAGTTTCCTTATTTTATGGAAAACAACGAAAATAAAGGTCTTGACCGCATAAGCTATGCGCTCGGCCTCAGCATGGGCAATAATTTCCGTGCTTCCGGTATCAATGAAATCAATGTTCAGGACTTTGCCGACGGTGTCGCCGCCGTGTTTTATGGCAACCAGCCCAAAATGACCTACGACGAGGCAAAAGCCGAGATACAGGCTTACTTCACCGAACTCGAGAAGAAGCAGCGTGCGGCTGCCGAGGAACTCGGTAAGCAGAACCTCGAGCTCGGGGAGAAATATCTCGCCGAGAACGGCAAGAGAGCCGAAGTGAAAACCCTTCCCAGCGGTCTCCAGTATGAGGTGATCACCGAGGGTGACGGCCCCATGCCCGAGGCTACCGACCAGGTGGAGGTGCACTATACCGGCAAACTTATCGACGGCACAGTGTTTGACTCGTCAGTCGACCGCGGTGTTCCCGCCACATTCGGCGTGACACAGGTTATCCCCGGTTGGGTAGAGGCCCTGCAGCTTATGAAGGCCGGCTCCAAATGGCGCCTCTTCATCCCGTCGAACCTGGCTTACGGCCCCAACGGCGCTCCCGGCAGCCCCATCGGCCCGAATGCCACTCTGGTGTTCGATGTGGAACTTCTGAAAGTAATCGGTAAATGATCCTGAAAAGAGCTTTTCTCCCCCTCTCCCTTGCACTGCTGATGATCGGCGGCGCGCAGGCAGACACCCCCGGCGATGCGTCGGCGCAGGTGTCTGTGCCTGTATCGGCCGACTCGTGTGCGGCTGCCTTTGCCACCGTCATGGCCGAATACCTGCGTCCTGAGCTTGAAAAACAGTTCCCGGGCGACACGGCGGCCGTGAGGGAGTTTGTGAAAGGTGTGGAGCATGCCTTCGAGATCAAGAACGAGGATGCGCCCTATTTCTTCGGTGTGCGCAGCGGTTTTGCGCTTATAGACAGAGTGGAGGCCATGCAGGCCATTGGTTTCCCGTTTACTTCCGCCCAGTTCTGCTCGGGTCTGGAGGCTGCCTTGCGCGGTTCAGCCATGGGCTTCGACGGCAAGAGCGCCGACGAGTTTCTCCGCACGGCGGTGGAGCGCATGCGTCCCGCCATGGAGGAGGCCGCTGCCGTGAGCGCCGAGTCGCAGAAAGAGTTTCTTGATGCGCAGCGCAGCCGTCCCGGGGTGTCGGAAACCTCTTCAGGCCTGCTTTTCGAGATCATAACGGAAGGTGAGGGTGAGGCTCCCGGCGATGCAGACAAGGTAAGGGTGATCTATACCGGACGCCTTGCCGACGGCACGGTGTTCGACGAGACCAACCGCCCCATCGAGTTCCCGCTGCAGGGACTTGTGCCCGGGTTCAGCGAAGGGCTCAAGATGATGAAGCCCGGAGGTGAATACCGTCTGTTCATCCCCGCGTCATTGGGATATGGCGAGAGGGGAGCGGCGGGTGTGATACCTCCCGGCGCGGCGCTTGACTTTACCGTAAAACTCCTTGATGTGCTCAAGGCGGGTACGTCTCCTGCTGGTGCGTCTCAGGTATCCGAATGAAAAAACTCCATTTCCAGAAAATCTGACAATAGAAAACAACTAAACTAATATTGCTTGATATGAAAAAAATGATTTTAGCTTTCGGCGCTGCCGCCATGATGGTCGCCGGATTAAGCTCATGTGGCAACGGCACATCTTCCAATGCCAATGTGAGCGCTGAAGACAAAGCGTTGGCCGACTCAGCGTCGACAATCATCGGCGAATTCGCTGCCGCACGTTCTGCTTCCGACTTCGCACGTCTCAAAGACATGCAGCCCGAGATGGCAAAGAAATTCTCCAAAGCATCTTTCCTCAAAGGTCTGAAAGAGGTGCTTGACGCAGATACCGCCGACATGGCATACTACCAGGGTCTCCAGATGGGTCTCCAGCTCGTGAACCCGATCATCGGCATCAACCAGGAAGCCGGTGTGCCTATCTCCAAGGATGCCGTATACGCAGCTTTCAAGAAAGTATACGAGCAGGACAGCGTAGCCGACATGGGCCAGTACTACAACCAGTACCAGGACATGATGCGCGAACTTTCGCAGCGTGCCGAGGCAAAGCGTGAGGAGGCTCTCGCACAGTCCGACGAGGCAAAGAAAAACCTTGAGGAAGGTGAGGCATATTGCGCCAAGATGGTAAGCGAAGGCTACCAGAAGGCTTCAAGCGGCCTTGTATACAAGATCGAGAACCCCGGAACAGAGCCTAAAGTCGTTCCCGCCGACCGCGTAGTGGTACAGTACACTGGCAAGCTCGTTGATGGTACTCAGTTCGACAGCAACGTAGGCCATGCTTCTGCCATGAGCGCCAACCAGTTCGTACCCGGCTTCAAAGAGGCTCTCTGCATGCTCGGCAAAGGTGGCAAGATGGTGGCTGTGATCCCCGCTTCGCTCGCTTACGGAGTGAAGGGCGCAGGTGGCCAGATCGGTCCTAACGCCACTCTGGTATTCGATATCGAAGTGCTTGACATCGAAGCTCCGAAAAAATAATAAAGACGGTTTACAGACTGTCTTTTACATAAAAAGCGCCGTGTCGGCTGA
>CADFRV010000010.1 GCA_902836725.1 Muribaculaceae bacterium | reverse complement strand
GAAAGCGTCAGGTTTGTGATGAATATATGGCTATCTCCAACAGAATGCACGTTGTGTTCCGGATTTGGCGGACATCTCCGACGCCCGAACGGATTATTACATCCGGTCATCCCACACCTTCGCGGCAAATTTCGGCCTTAAGGGCCGAATTTCCCGCTCGATGCGGGGCTTAAATTTTACACGCCACCTCCGGCGGCTCGCGGGAACAGTATTATTTCCGGCAATATAACGCATGTTAATTGTCTATAGGGTATAGATGGACAAGCCCATGTTGTCTAAAAGCGCTTCAACATATTGCGTGTCAATGGACAATTGGTGACTTAGGCGTTTTTACCGGACAGCAATACACATAATATAAAAACGGCGCTGTGCCGGGATTTCCCGATACAGCGCCGTTCTGTTTTTGGCGGATTAGGGGGATCAGCGTACCGCTACGGTAGATGCGGTGGTTCCGGCGGGGGTAGCCACACGTACAAGGTAGAGGGCGGCGGGAACATCCACAACCTCGGAGCCTGTCACACGCAGAGTGGCGATATGGCGTCCGTCGGTTGAATAGATGTCTACAGTGGCGCCTTCCGGAGCCGATATGGCGATCTGTCCGCGTCCGGCTGTGACAGTGGCGCCGTTGGCAGTGCCTTCCACAGAGCCGATGCCGTCGGTGGGCTTGAACACCACATGAAGTTTGGTGTATACTCCAGGCATATCAAATGTGGTGCCTTCGCGCGGAGCCTCGTCGTTGAGCGAGAAGTGTGCCATAGTGTATCCTTCTGCCGGTGTGGCTGTGATGGTTAGCGGCTCGTATTTGGGTACTTTAGATCCGTGGGTATAGATGTTGCCTGCCGCGTCAGATACCACGTATGTGCCGTTGGCGTGTGTGAACATATCGAGATACGCCACATCGCATCCGCCGTTGGTACCGGTATGGCTCGGTGTCCATCCGCGGTCTTCCGCGATGGTGGAGTCGGCACGGTTGCCGTCGTTGGCGTTTTCGCCGTCGCCACCCTGTATTACTGCAAGGTTATATGAAACCTGTCCTACGCCCGGGTTCTGCTCCTCGGGGGTGTCGGGTGCGCGCTGCGGGAGCACATAATACAGGTCGTTGAGTTCCGAGGCTGTCATGCTGTTACCGTTGATATACAGGCGGCGCAGGCCGGTGAGCATGGAGGTGTCGAGGGTGTGTATGTCGTTTTTGGCTACATTCAGCTCCTTGAGGCGCGTATTGTTTGTAAGGTCTACTGATGTGAGCTTGTTGTTGTCCACATTGAGTACTGTGAGGAACGGATTGTTGGAGAGGTCTATGGCCGTGAGCTGGTTCTCGCCGATATTCAGTTCCTCGAGATCGTTGTTGTTGCTCAGGTCGATAGTCTGAAGCATGTTGTCGTTAAGGAACGCCCATGTGAGCATCTCGTTGTGTGTAAGGTCGATTGAGCTTATGCGGTTACCCTTCACATCAAGATACTGCAGATAGGGAAGGCCGGTTACATCTACCGACGAGAGCTGTGCGATGCCCTCCTCCTCGTCTCCGAAACCGTCGCTGTAGGCGCGCAGGCAGAAGAGGTTGGGGGTGTGGCTCAGATCAAGCTCTTTGAGCGCGGTGTAGCTGACGTCGAGCAGTTCGAGGGTGCTGTTCTGGCTCAGGTCGATGGTTGTTATGGGATTCCAGTGGAGATCGAGATATTTTAGATCGGGGGCGTTGGTCAGATCAATGGTGTTCACAGCATTATCCCAGAGGCCGAATATCTCGGCGGCGTCGCCGTAGCCCGCGAGGTCGAGGGCAGCTATATCGCCGTATATGGTCACGGTCTCGCCGGCAGCGGTGCCGTCGATGCGCACGCCTTTAAGCTCGTCGGAACCGGATACATATCCGTTCATTCCTGCGACAGGGATACGGCTTCCGTTACCCCAGTCGATATAAATGGTGCCGTTGTCGTCGAATGTGTTGACCATGAACGACAGTTCCTGCCCCGGGTTTGTATTGAATTTTACGGAAGATTCCTCGTTTACGAAATTGACCTTGATGGTGGCGGGACCGGAAACCATGAACCAGCGGCTGAAGATCTCCTCTCCGTTCACTGTGACACTGCGGAACCGTTTCCCCTCGGCGGGGTAGGGATAGATGTGCATCGGCACACCGGGATAGGCCTGGTCTGTTACGCTCGCTATTTTCTGGAAATATACGGGTTGCCACTGGGCGATGAGGAACTCACCTCCATTGGTTGAATAGCGGTCGAGGTCATAGTCGAGGCTTACACCGAAGTAGGGGTAGAGGCGGTCAAGCGTTCCGGTGACGTTGTTGCCGGTGTCGGTGGCGCCCTGAAGTGTCACAGGCACGCGCTCATGGCTCGAAGTGCCGTCGCCGGTGATGTCGCATTTCCAGAGCATGTCTGCGCTTGTGGCATAGCTGATGTCGGCAGTCTCCCCGTTGGATCCGCTGAGAAGCAGGTTGGGTTCGGGGTTGTAGCTTGCCTTTGCCTGCGGGAGGGTGTGTACGGTATAGTCCACACTCTCTCCTGTCATGCGTTTGTTGTCGCGGAGGTCTATGATAGAGAGGTTCGACGGCTGCACGCCGTTGAAGTCCACGAATTCGATGAGTGTGTTCCTTGCCTTGAATTCAGAAAGGTAATACGCTTCCAGAAGGTCGAGGCGGGAGATGCGCGTATCGGAGATGTACAGGCGGCGCAGCTGCGGGAAGAGGTGTGTGTCCAGTTCCGATATGGGGTTGCCTGTAAGGTCAATGGTGTTGAGATTGCGGTTGTTGTCAAGATTCAGTGCTGCGATCTTGTTGCCGTATGCGTTGAGTGAGATCAGCTCCGGACAGTGGCTGAGATCCAACGACTTGAATGCGCATCCGCTGATATTTAACGACTCCAGTTCGGGGCAGCCGGTCACATCGGCCTTGTCGACCTGTGTGTTTCCCGAGAGGTTGAGGGTGTGTAGTTTCGGATAGTTGCCCATTTTGAAAGGATCCACATCCTCGTCGGTGGTCATCAGCACGTTGTTGCTGAGATTGAGAGAACTCAGCTTAGGCATGCTTATGGGATAGAAATGCGCCAGCGAGCAGTTGCTGAGATTGATGTCGCGCAGATTGTCGTGGCTCTCTTCGGGGGTGCAGATAAATACGGAACCGAGCTGCGGGCAGTCGGTAGCTGTAAGATACTGCAGAGCGTCGAGATCGCGCATGTCGAGGCATATGAGGCCGTCGTTGTCGCTGATATTTAGATTGGTAAGTGTAGCTCCGGCGTTCTCGAGCGATAGCGTTGGGTTTTCGACGGTGCTGTTGCGCAGGTGGTTATGGCTAAGGTTGAGGATGGTCAGCGGGGTAGTGCCTGAGAGTGTGAAATCTGTGATACTGTTTTTTGAAAGGTCCAGCGAGCGCAGATTCGTCATTCCATCCACTTTTGCTGTGGTAAGTTCGGCTTCATTGATGGTAAGTTCGGTCACATCGCCGGATATGGTGATGCTCTCCCCTTCGATGGTTCCTTCGATCCACCGTTGCCATGCGCCATACGACGGATTGACTGTGTGTTTGGTCACGATACCGTTGCCGAAGTCTATGCTCAGCGGTGTGGTGACAGACTTTACATTAGGTAGTATTCTCACTTTTGTGCCCGCCGGCGCTGATGTCGTCAGCGTTATGGTGCCCTGTGCGGAAATGCCCAGAGCGACCGCGGCGGCGAGAAATGCAGTTGTGATGACTCTCTTCATTCGTTAATTATAAAAAATGTGGTTGGATTATCGTGTATTCCCTACTGGAAAGCAAATATACGCCAAAAGAGTGTGACCGGCAAATGAAAGGGACTTGAACCTTTCCCGGTGGCGTATGTTATTAATAGCAAGAGAAGGCATTTTGCTGACGTTATTAAAAAGTCGTGAGATTTAAATGAGATTACCTTCTCGGCCCCGTTCCGCCCTGTGCGGGATGTGGGCTCTTTTTATGTTCAGTTGCTCAGGAGGATGGCTGCGATGAGCACGGGAGCCACCCAGCGCAGTATGAATGTGATGATCCCGGTAAGTGGGGAGCGCAGGGTGCCGCGGTTGCCCAGCTGTGAGTGGAGCAGCCTTCGCGGACCGAACCATCCCACATACAGGCATGTGCCGATCGACACTACAGGCAGAAGCATGTTTGTGGCGAATTTGTCGAGCAGGTCGAAAATATTCAGGCCGAACAGTGTGATCCCTGACAGCGGTCCCATCGACAAGGCGCAGACAGGGCTAAGGATGAGCATAGGCAGCAGAGCCGTCAGCACCGCCTTGCGCCTTCCCATTCCGCATCTGTCGATAAGGAAAGCCACCGAAACCTCGGCGAGGGAAACCGTTGATGTTATCGCCGCTACCAGAAGCAGCAGGAAAAAGAGGGCTGACCACAGCCAGGGCATGTACATCTGGCTGAACACTTCGGGCAATGTCATGAATATGAGTGTGGCGCCGTGCATTCCTTCATCCTGCAGGCCGAATGTCATCACGGCAGGGAAGATGAGGCCACCCATCAGCAGCGCCACAAGAAGCGACAGCAACGCCACGGTAATGGAGGTCTTCGGCAGGTTGGTGCCGATCGGATAATATGAGGCGTATGTCACGAGTATGCCCATGCCGAGGCTGAGTGAGAAGAATGTCTGCCCCAGGGCGTTTACCACCACTTGCGGCGTTATTTTGGAGAAATCGGGTTTCAGGAAGAATTCCAGGCCCTCGGCGGCTCCCGGCAGTGTCAGCGCCACCGCGAATAGTCCAAGCAGTATAAGGAACAACAGGGGCATAAGTATGTTCGAAAGTTTCTCGATCCCTTTCTGCACGCCCCGCAGCAGTATGAATATATTGGCCACTATGACAGCCGCCGTGGCTGCCACAGGCTCCCACCATCGGCTTATCGAGCGCGACATAACGCAGATGCGCCTCACCGCTCTCCATGGCCGACGGGTAGAGCGCGCCGCTCAGCGATTGCACCAGATACTCTAGTGTCCATCCCGCCACCACCATGTAGAATATCGTGATGAGATAGGAGGCTATGATGCCAAGCGCTCCCACAAGCCACCATCCGGTGCCGGGAGAGAGCCGCTTGTACACCCCCACGGAGTCGCTTCGTCCCCCTCTTCCGAGCACGAACTCCCCGAGCATTACAGGCACTCCGAGCAGAAACACACATGCCACATACAGAAGCAGAAAGGCCGCACCCCCGTTTTCCTGTGTCTCCGCAGGAAAACGCCATACGTTTCCAAGCCCGATGGCCGAGCCGACTGTGGCTGCCACAAGTCCTATCTTAGTAGCGAATTCAGTTTTCTTTGCCATGAAGTATTTCTGTTAGTGGGGTGTCTCAAGTAACGGTCCAGAATTTCGGCCGGTTGCTTATGTGCATAATTATGCAATATATATGCCATGCAGTTTGCGTCAGACCTCTACTTCCTGACGGGCAAATGTAGTCATTATTTTTGTGAATACAGTGCTCCGATGGCAAAATGTGCCGTAAAAAGAGTGACAGGAGTGTTAAATGAATATTGGACGAGGGGATGGCCGGGAATTTTCGATTAAGTCAATTTGGCGAATTTGAAATAATGCTTAACTTTGCAACGTCATACGCTTTAGAGGCGTCAAGAGCAATGGGAGTTTGCTGAAAGATAATAAAAACTGCATATTGCAGGCCCATAATGCATATTGCCAATCGTTAACTAATCATATTTCCGTATGAAAAAATTCTACACAATCTTTACATTGCTGCTGTTGGGGATGGTGGGCTTCACTTCCCAGGCAGTGACCGTGACATTGCAGTGCATGTCTTACTGGGACAAGCTGGAGGTGCGCGACGGCGGTGCCGAAGGTCAGCTGATAGAACTTACAGGCGAGCAGAATACCATCACGGTGGAGAACTCCCTCTATATTCTCCTCAATGACGACGAGCTGATCCTGAGCACAGTGAACTACAGCTGGTACACAGCCCAGATTGAAAACAATTCATGCAACATCCCCGTGGAGAATCTGACGGACGACATGTATGTGACCGTGACCGTGCAGGCTCCCAAGTACGTGACTTTCAATGTGTCCGACCCATCGCTCGTGACAATAAAGAAAGGTCAGTATGCCAATGAAGAGTTCGAGCTTACTACAGGTGCCAACCGCCTCAAGCTCGGCCAGTACGACGGTATCTACATCGAGGTCAAGGATCGCGAGAACATGCGCCTCACACGTGTGTACCGCGTTTCCGACAACAAGAGCTATGAAGTGAAAAACTTCCGTGAATGCGCCATGTACAGCTACGACATGAACGACGGCGACCTGTTCGGCTACGTCGTAGTGCCTGCATCTGAATTCTCGGCACCCTCGTTCCGTCTGCGCGTTGACAATCCGGCAGAAGCACGCATCTCGGTAGATTACAATTCCGTAGATGATCTCGTTGCAAACGAATGGAAAGATATGGAGATGAGCGGCGCCCAGGCAAATGTATCGATTTCCCATATCAATTACGGGACAGACATATTCTCCGTAAAGAAAAACGGTGTGGAGCAGAGCGGTTCTTACGGCTCATATTATTTCTCGGCGCTCGAAGGTGACGAGATCGACGTGAAGGTTGATTTCCCCGACGAGGACTACAAGGTGACCGTCGCTACCGAGCCGGCCGAGAACAGCGGTTTCATTACTGCCGTAAGCCTTAACGGAGAGAATATCGACAACTGGCAGGACGAGATGACTGTTCATTGCGGCAACAAGCTGAAATTCACCATGAACAAGGATATGTACGTGCTCAACGGCATAAAGGTGAACGGTGTGGACCAGGACCTCACATATGTATATGAGACCTGGGAATACAAGGCTGTGGAGAATGCCGACATTGTATTCCTCGCAGAGAAGAAACCCACATTCCAGCTTCCGTTTACAGTGAACGACGCCAGCGCGGTGGTAGTCAAGCTCAACTATAAGGAGGTTCCCATCCAGAACGGTGAGAACATTATCGAGTATACATCCGACGCCAACTACTTCCAGCTGGAGCCCACTTTCGGGTCTACGATTGACAAGATAGAAATAATGCTGGACGGTGAAGTGCTCACCGCAGAGGGGAAATACACGGCATATCTTGACCAGAGCATCGAGTGGTTCAATGTCACAGCCACCCCGCTTACCCGCGACAAACAGTTCGTGCTCTATCTTTCCTATGACAACGGTCCCGACCTGTATTATTTCAATATCTTCCGTCAGAACGATCCTTCACGCGTGGATTATCCGAATGCCCTCGGCTACAGCGTGGTTGATTTCGGCTCCTCAGAGAATCCTTTCGCAGTGACATGGTATCCCCGCAATTTCAGCCTGGGCTATCTCAACGGTGAGCCCGCGCCTGCAGGACAGTATGGCGGTTTTGAGCTCAACTTCGAGGACGGCGATGTGTTCAAACTCTTCGACGACAAGGAGCCGCAGACCTACACTGCCGGTATAACAGTCGACGGCGACCGCAACTTCACAGTAAAGAAAGATATCATTGTGGCGGTTGACGATCTCACACAGCCTATTTCCGATTTCGAAGGCACTGCCATCACCATCATCCCCGATCCCGAGCATACACTCGAGGTATATGTGAAGAAAGCCGACGCACCCGCTGCCGAAGCCGATGGCGATGAGGAGGACAAAGGCACTAAGGTAGAACTTGGAGAAGACGGCGTATATACCGTGATACTTGACAGCGACATGACCATTACCGCTGGCGACGAAGCCAAAAACGGAGTGGAATCGGTTGCTGTGGCCACAACACCCGCTGCCGGCAACAGTGATGTATATACCGTCACAGGCATGCTCGTTCTCCGTAACGCTACCCCCGCACAGCTTAAGGCTCTTCCCGCAGGCATCTATATCGTAGGGGGCGCCAAATATGTCAGGAAGTGATAATTCTCAACCGGTTTTGCCGGTGATAGATTAATAATTGTAACGGGCAGACAGTTCCAATTCGTTGGTATGTCTGCCCGTTTGTTTTGTTTTGCAATCAGGAACGTTGTTGTCATTGTAGCATAATGTTAGCGTTTTGTTACTAAATGTTGGTCAAATGTTCCTAAAATGGCAGCGAAAACCGTTGTGTGTTTTTCATAATGTTTGTGAAAATAGGATAAATAGTTACCTTTGCTATCGGAATCAACTCTTTTGGTGCGCTTCCGGTTGCCGGGAAGCGCCGGAAGACCGAAAATCATGCATGATACGGTTGCCGGGATTGCATGCAGACAATAGGTACGGATACAGCGGCCCATTGATGGCGGCTGTCAGAATTCAAGAAAACGCACATTTTTATAAGATAAAAGTGGCGACACCCCAGGATACTATAAAACCAACAGTATATTTTTAATTAGAGTGATCATAAGTCATTCATTATTCACAAATTAAACAGTAAAAGAGATGAAGAAATTATTTCTTCCATTAACACTGGCGGCAATCGGTTTCACATCCTATGCCGCCCCCGGAGATCTTCTGAGCGAGGATTTCGAGGGAATGGACATTTCAATCACCCCCGCCTATGCGGATCTGCAGCTGTCAGACGGGTGGCAGATTGTAAAAAGCAACGATGCCCACCTGATTCCCAACAGCTGGTGCCTTGCACGTGATACGAACAAGGACAACAATGCGATCCTGAATAAGAAGGCCTGGATAGACGCGTCTGTCTCCACTATGTCTGCCCCCGGTTATGAGCCGGAAGCAGGTATCGACTATCTTATCACTCCGGTGCTCGATCTCACAGGACAGTGCGAGCTTTCCTTCCAGTGGGCAAGCTCGGCCATGGCGTGGGATAAGAAGCAGTATGACCTGCGCGTGTATGTGACAGAGGAGGGCGCCTCCATCGACGAGAACTCTTTCGTGTTCTCTATCCTTGATGCCGACATGGTGCTCGAGAGCGGCATACAGCCTACTGTATACGACTGGTATTCCGTGCCCTGGGTGGGATGGCAGAAGAATGTCTCGAAAATCAACCTCACCCCCTGGCAAGGTAAGAAGGTGCGTGTGGCTTTCGCATATGTGGTGACCGGGGTAACCGGAAGCTATTCCGGCAAGATCGACGCAGTGAACAGTGTGGAGCTTGACGACGTGCGTGTATATCCCAAGCAGTCGGCCACACAGCCCGAACCTACCATGTCGGCAACCTCATGGGATTTCGGCAAGGTATATGTAGGCGCTAAAGTGCGCTCTGATGTGCTTACACTTACCAATACCGGCACCGCCGGCCTGCAGATCACAGGTGTGGAGGCGCCGGAAGGCTTCGGAGTGGTTCTTGACCGCCCGATGGATCAGGTGAACCTCAAGAAGAACGAGGGGATGAACCTCCAGATCACCTATGAGGCTACTCTGACCTCCGCCGCCAGCGGCAATGTGGTCATCAAGACCAACGGCACCGACGCTGTCATTGCCGTGAAAGCTGTCAAGGAGATGCTCGCCGCCGACGAGGTATATGAAGGCTTCGAGGGTGAGGCGTTCCCCCCTGCCGGATGGACCTCTCTCAAATGGAACGCCGTCGACGCCGGCATAGAGGGTGACAAGGCCGCCGCTCCCAATGCGTATTATCAGGAGAAGAACTACCTGCGCACACCGCGTATCGACGCATCCAAGTCTGCCGCCAAAATATCTTTCACATATGCCGACATATACAACGGAGAGATGCTGCCCGACACAGAGGTGCAGCTCCAGTTCTCTTCCGACGGCGGTGCCACCTGGAAAACAATAGATGTATTCGACTATGACGATACCCTTAATGCCATCGTAAAGAAAAGCTATACCCAGGAGGCCGGCTCCGATAACTGCTACTGGCAGTTTGTGTGGAATCTGACCTACTATGACTCTGAATATGGCGCCGAGGTGAGCCTCTTCTATCTCGATCAGGTAGTGCTCAACAATATCTACGGTGCAGGAAGCGTTCCGGCAGCCACGTCTGTTGTATCGCCCGAGGACGGCGTTTCCGACATTTATTACCGTGGTGTGACCCTTGAGTGGGCGCCCGCACAGTTCGCTACCGGTTACCGCCTGTATGTGGGTTCCGATGCCGCAGCCACCAATGTGGTCAACGGTGAGGATCTCGGCAACGCCATCAGATATGATCTGCCCGCTCTGGCATACTCCACCACATACAACTGGAAAGTAGTGCCCTACAACTCCAAAGGTGATGCTTCTGTAGTACAGACATGGGCGTTCCGCACCATCGACGATCCCACAATCTCCTCCCTCCCCTATACCGAAGGTTTCGACAACGCCGTGCCCCCCACAGGATGGAATATGGTACAGGAGGGGAACACCCGCTGGATGAAGAACGAGATCAATCCCTACGGAGGCAAGGCTTCTGCCATGGCCAACCCGAGAGAGGGTGGTAAGACCACAGCTCTGGAGACCCCCGAGATAAAAGTTACAGAACCTGCGTTCGCATCCTTCTATTGGGGCGACGGCGTGGCTGTGTCACTGCTGAAAGATGACAGCGGCCAGGTGACAAACAACACCAAAGGCTACGACGGCATATCCAAGATCACTTTCGAGGTGATGGTTGACGGCGACGGCCAGTGGCACGAGCTTGCCATGCTCTCTGACAAGACAAACAAATACTGGATCCGCGAGCGTTTCGACCTCACTCCTTACGTCGGCAAGACCATCGTGCTGCGCTGGGTTTACACCTACGACAACTATATGAAAGCCTCCGGCGCATGCATCGACGAGTTCGCCATCGAATCCGCCACACCGGTCAAACTCTCCTTCAACACCTCCGGATATGACGCAGGCAAGGTGAACCACGACGAGAAGTTCACCACCGAGAACACCTTCACCCTCTACAACGACGGTTCGGAAGCTGCCGAGATCGCGTCGGTGACATTCGGCTCTCCCGTATTCTCGACCTCCCTCAAGGAAGGCGACCGCATCGAGGCCGGCAAGGCCGTGAACTTCTCGCTTGGAGTTGACGGAAGCAATGCCAACCAGGCGATCGAGGACATGATGACGCTCACTACAAAAGACGGCTCGTCGGTAACTCTCCCCGTAAAAGCCGAGGTACTTCCTTCCAACGTGCGTTTCTACGGTTTCGAACGCGATGCCTACGGCTCGCTCTCGCCTGCTGAGATGACCACTGTGGATGTGGACCGCAGAAGCACCGTGGCCCTGCTCATGGTTGACTACGCTCACCGCGGCGAACCGTTCGCTTTCGTGGTGATGAACTACAAGAAAGCCGACTGGAACATATGCTATCCCAACACCGGCGACCAGTGCCTCGTGACTTTCGGAGCCGATGCCGACGGTGTGGCTGTCGAGGACTGGATCATCTCTCCCGCCATGACCGCCACAGACCAGTCTTCGTTTGAATTCTGGTGCCGCGATTATCTGCATGCCGACGACGACCGCTTCGGCAAGGGACACGCATCTGTGATGGTAAGCACCGAGGGTCCCGACGATCTCTCCAAATTCGAGCTTGTCAAGACCTACGAGGTTCCGCAGCCGGAAGTCGGCACTGATAGCTACTTCAAGTTTGTGACAGATCTTAAGAAATATGCCGGCAAGAAGGTCTGGGTGGCTCTCCGCCATACAGTCAGCGACGGTCTCGCATATTTCTACGATGACTTCACATTCAGCAATTTCGACAACTTCGAGACTGGTGTGATGGATGTGGTAAGCACCAAGGCCGATATCGATATCTATCCCACGATGGCTACCGACAAGGTGAACGTAAGCGGCACAGACGCAGCGTCGCTCACAGTAACTTCCATGTCGGGTGCGGTTGTAGCAGCTGCCGAAGGTGTGACCTCAATCAGCGTGGCTGATCTTACACCCGGTGTGTATGTGCTTACCGTCAAGACCGGCAACGCTGTTGTATCGAAGCGCTTTATCAAACGCTGATCCTTATGGCGACCGCGCCCGGCAGCGCGGCGCCTGAAACAAATCAAAGGATGCCCCAATGGCACATACGCCTCGTGGGGCATCCTTTCCTCATTCCTCTTTGGAAAATCAATCATCATAAAATACACGTATGAAACAATCTATTACAAAATTCCTGGCGCTTATGGCGATAGGGAGCGCGTATCTCTCCGCTTATGCGGACGCGGGGCTCAGGATCACCGGGGCGTCATATTCGGCTCCCGGCGATATTTATGCCGGTGAGGACAACCGTGTGACAGGTCATACGCTTTCCGTTACTCTGGAGAACACCGGCGATGTGGCTCTGGCTCCCGGCGACGAAGGCTACACCCTGACACTGTATCAGACTTCCGGCCCGACCGATCTGCAGGTTTTCCCCATCGGAGAGGCTCTGGCACCCGGTGGCACCCTTCAGCTCGAGCTGCCTTGCGACTATTCCGTGGAACCCCTTATCGAAGCCAACAACGGCTCGCTTCGGTTCTGGTCGAAGCTGAGCGTAAGGGAGAACGTAACGTCCACCAACAAGGACATCATGCCCTGGCGCGATATTTACGCTCACTCGGTGAGCTATCATCTTTGCGAGATGAACAGCGGCATAGAGTATGGCAATCCCATCAGCTTCGGATTTGTCACCGAGGCCAAGACACTCACGTACCGGTTGCGTGCCACCGGCACAGGAGATGTGGTTGTAAACTCGGTGGAACTGCCGGAGGGATTCGCTATCACGAATGTCGAGGTGCCCTTTACCGTGACAGGACTTTCAAAAGCTGCTTCCAGCAGCGAGACATTTCAACCGTTGGAGATAACTTTCACTCCCTCGACTCCCGGAGTGAAGGCCGGTGTGATGAAATTCAATGTGGAAGGTGCCGAATCCAAGGAATATCCCGTATCGGCCTCTTATGTGGGTCCTGAGAGTTTCTTTGAAAGTTTCGATACAGAGCAGGGATATGACTATGTGCCCAAAGGATGGGTGCTGTCAGACAACTGGAGCATCGGGTACAACAGTGTCAGCGATGACGACAAGTTCAATCTGGCTCACGGCTCCTCGGAAGAGAAAAATTTCAATTACGCCATCACTCCGCGTCTGCGTTTCGGCCAGGGTGATGCCATGACTTTCCAGGCCGCCCGCCGCAGCTATTCGTCGCGTCTTGAGGTGTATTATTCCTCCGACCGCACAAACTGGCAGCTGCTGAAGTCGATCAACGCATATGGCGAAGGGGGAGCAGAGAGATTCCCGACCACCGACAGGAAATATGCCGATTATGTGATAGACAATCTTCCTGCCGGAGACTGGTACATCGGTTTCAAGGGGATGTATGTGATGCTGAACAATGTGTTCGGCGGAGAAATCGTGCCTGTGGCTCACGACATAATGCTGCTTTCTGCCGAGCTTCCCGCCAAAGTGACTGCCAACAATCCCTGGAAGGCTATGATAAAGGCCAGGAATCTCGCCGACTCGGGCGAAGAGGCCGGCGCTTATTCCGTGGAGCTTTTCATTGACGGAAAGAAAGTGGCGGCCGTAGAGGATACACCGCTGTGGGAATCGCTCGCGGAACAGGAGTTCACAATGGAGCATGTGTTCAACCATCCGGGAGAATATGAGGTGTTCGCGCGCATCACGGCGGGTGATGCGGTGGTGGAGACCGCAAAGACCATTGTCACAGTAAAGGAGGAGAGTGCCGATGAGACAGTGACCGTGGGCAACTGGGACGGCTCGCGCAAGAACTCCTATGTGCCCTTGCGCACCAACTGGTACAACTCGGAGTCGCAGGTGGTATTCACGCAGGAATATCTGGCGAAATTCGGTATAACTCCCGGCAAACAGATCCAGGGAGTGGCTTTCGATGCCAGCGCCTCTGCAGTGAAACAGATCAATACCACCCTTGCCGTATGGCTCACGCAGGTTGACAACGGATCTGCTGATCCATCTTCCCCCAATGATCTGGCTGAGACAGCACCTCTTTTCAACGGGGCATACACAATTGATGTGAAAAACGAGTCGGTGCCTTATGAAGTCATCAACGTGAGCTTCGATTCACCATATATCTATGAAGGTGGCAATCTGCTTATGGCGGTGAGAAGTGCCAACGCCGATGTGTATACAGCTCTCGATTTCCCCTATGATCTGGAACTTAACAACAACTCCATTGCCCGCTACAACGACAACTACGATAAATTCATCGCAGCAACGTGGAGCAGCACTTCCGGCACGCCGATTACCAAATTCATGGTGTATTCGCAGCCCGCGATGCTTGCAGGAAAGGTAGCTGACGCGCAGGGCAACGCTATCGCTGACACAGAGGTGTCCCTCGTCTCCGGCGATGTGCTATACACGGCAGTGACAGACGAGACCGGAGCATATTCGATAGATGTGTTCCAGCCGGCGCTTGTCTACACCATGACAATTGACCATCCCGACCATCCGGTATATTCGGCTGAAGTATCGTTTGCCGACGGCAATCCTGCAGGCGACGTCGTTCTGAAGGATTTCTCGACCGAACGTGAGTATCCTCTCTCGATAAGTGTGGAGAGCGAAGCCGGCATATCCCTTGAAGGTACCGTGTTCACTCTCGTTTCCGAACGATTCTCTATCAATTATCCCTCTTCCGAGACTGTGCTTGACGGAAACGGTACTGCCGGGCTGAATGTCTACGGCGGCAAGCACACCCTCACGGTGGCTGTGCCTGGCATGAAACCTTGTGTGGTGGAGTTCAATGTCAACAAACCGACATCTGTAAGCGCCACACTGGCAGAGGATGTGCGTCAGCCCTATGGCACCGCCTATGAGCTTGACCACGACATCTTCACAGGTGAAAACAATGTGACACTGACCTGGAACGGCGACGAGGCTGTGTTCGAGGACGATTTCGAGGGCCATGAGGCTTTCGCGGTGAATTTCGCACCCTGGACCGGTATCGACGTGGACAACGCTCCCGCCGCAGCCATGTCCGGCGTATATCCCAACCGCGGTGTGGTTAATTACGGCCAGATCATCAACCCCATGAAGGTTGAGCCTATCTGGGATCCCGCGATGTATCCCACGCTGATGGGACGCAGCGGCATGCAGTATGTAGGTTTCGTGCAGACTGCCAACGGTATGCCCAACAACGACTGGCTGATCACTCCCGCAATTGAGCTTGGAGAGGACAATATGCTGCGTTTCAGCATCAAGTCGGCCGATACAGGCAACGCCCGCTTTACCGTAGGCGTCACAACCGCAGCCGATCCCGCACCTGCCGATTTCACCATCATATCGGAAGGCAACTATATCGAAGCCGATTTCTCTGACTGGAAGACCGTGGAGATCTCTCTGGCAGAGTATGCCGGACAGACCGTGAAGATCGGTTTCCACTGCATCTCGCAGACAGGCGCGTTTATATCGCAGCTCGACGATGTGTTTGTAGGACGTGTGGCTGTGAAATCTGCTGCAAAAGCCCGAAGAGTGGCACAGCGTTCTGCCGCCAATCCCAACGAAAAATTCGTTGTGATGCTTGACGGCGAGACTGTGGGCGAGACCGAAGACTACAGTTTCACTCTGGCAGATGTGCAGCCCGGCAAGCATGTGGCGCAGATCGTGGCCACCTATCTCAATGCGAGTGCCGAGCCTGTGGATATCGCGTTCGAGATCAATGCTGACGATTATGTGAAGACAGACTTTGCCGTCACTACCAACAACGAGGTGATGCCGGAAACCGTAAATGTGCTCCTCACCTCTGCAGAAGGCGCGGTATACAATGTGCCTGTGACCGACGGGGCGGCTTCGGTGGCCTCGCTTCCCAAAGGCAAGTACACCGTGGATGTGGAACAGGAATTCTATGATCCGTTTAGCGCCGAAGTGGATGTCGACTCTGAAATGACGGTGGATATCGCTCTGAAAGAGACTATCGTGGCACCGTTCAATATCTCGCATGAAGGTGTGGTGAACGGAGACAAGATGGACGTTACCGTAAGCTGGAACCGTAACTTCGGCTTCGGGGACAGCTTCGAGGACTATGACGATTTTGCTACCGGCGAGTTCGGCGGATGGATGACCCTGAACAACAACATGGAGCCCTCCTATCCGATCGGGCTGGGAAGCATGAGCAATATCGTGAACTTCCCCGGCTGCTGCACACCCTCGGCCATGGCAAGTGTGCCCCCGATGGTATTCAATCCTCATGCCACAGTGCCTGCTATGTCGGCTGATATGGCTATCCTGGCTCCCGACGGCGACAAGACCGTCATTTTCCAGGGACCGCAGAATGCCGCCGCCGACAAATGGCTCATCTCTCCCTGCATTGCAATACGCGAAGGGTATGAAATGAGCGTTCTGGCCAAGGCATACTCCATCTATCCGGAGCGTCTGGAATTCCTGATCTCCACAGATGGCGCCTCTATATCCGATTTCAAGGTGCTTGACGCTGTTGAGCCCTCCTCTTCCGAATGGACCAAGTACTCCATCTCTCTTGGAGAGTATGTCGGCAAGGATGTATACCTGGCCGTGCGCTGCGTGTCTGTCGACGGTTTTATCGTGCAGATCGACGATTTCCGTGTAGGCCGTGAAGGTGGCGAGGAGGTTTCCGTGGCAGGCTTCGTGAAATCTTATGACCTTACCCTCGACGGTGAGGATAAGGGTTCCACACAGGAGACCGAGATGCTCTTCCCGTCGCTTGGCGAAGGCAGATACACTGTGGGGGTACGCTCCGTCTATGCTTCAGGCGCATCTGAGTATGTGACCTATGAATTTGATGTTCCCGAGATCACCGGTCTCGGCGATGTAGAGATGGCAGAGATGGCTGTAGTCGGCGGAAACGGTGTCATAAAAGTGACCGCTGCCCATGCCGATGTCAAGGTATATACTACTGCGGGTGTGGCTGTGGCTGCGTTCACCGTGTCCGGTGAGGCTTCTGTAGCTGTAGCTCCCGGTGTATACGTTGTAACCGCCGGAACTGTTGTCCGTAAAGTGACAGTGAAATAATTCCTGATACACACATTAAAAAAGGCGATGTGCCCCGGGGCATATCGCCTTTTTTATTGTAGTCGGTCGTAGATCAGGGACGCACTGTGAGTTTGCGTGTCAGGGTGCCTGCCTTCACGATATATATTCCCGCCGGGAGGGGAAGAGTGACGCTTCCGCTCGAGCTGTGGAGGATGCGTCCGAGAGTGTCGGTTACAACTACCCGGTCGGCCGGTGATGCGGTCACCGCAATTCCTCCGCCGATGGCGGCTATGCTGTTGCTGGATATATTTTCCGTAGTGATGTCTACGGCTCCTGTCTTCGGATCGGTCACTGTAAGGTTGTCGATGAAGATATACGCATAAGTGTTGATGTAACCTTCCAGACAGATCTGTATGCGCTTGCCGGCATAGGCCGAGAGGTCGAGGGTCGCTTTCGTCCATTTATGGGTGTCGCCATTGCCCATTACGAACGGTTCGCCGGTGTTTGTCCAACCGGTTCCGTCATTTACAGATACCTGTACGGTATTGCGGTCTTCGGGGGCGAGCACATAATAATGGAAGGTGAGTTCCGCAGCAGAGGCTTTGGAAAGGTCTATGCGGCCGCTGAACAGGCGTGCGGAGGTAAGCAGCTCGTTTGAGCCGAGCACGGCGAAACCGTCGTCTCCATCCTGGGCGGGCACATTGCCGTTCATATCCTGTTCGGTGCTCAGCCACCATTCGGCACCGTCATATGACATGCCGAAAACGTGCGACATATATGCTCCGGGGAACGATTCGATGAACGGCAGCGGGTCGGGTGCGCCTACCGGCACCATGTCGGTGGTTAGGCCCACGCCGTCTTCCCCTTTTGCGTTGATCGGGAACACGGCAAACTGTATCAGTTCCTGCATGGCATCGGGTTCAGTAGCCTGATATTCAAAGCGGCAGTCAGTAATTTTCTCGGCGATGATCACCTGGGTGTTGTATTCATATTTCACTATGGTGTAAGTGACATCGCCGGGGTTGAACACAAGGCCGTTGACGTCGGTGGTCACAGGCGACCATGTGAGCACGACCTTGCCGTCGTTATCGCCGCCCGATACGGTGAATTCCGCTGGCATCGAAGGTTTGGAGAAACCTACGAATGCTGATACAAGGGCATGTTCCCCCTCGCCGCTTTCGTTGAAGGGGATTACATCGTAGGTGTTCTCGCCTGCCTGCGCGTCATTGTCGGTGCAGCTCATGGAAGATCCGGGCGCGCCTGTGAGCTGTGCCACAAGGCGTGAGCCGGCGCGCACCTCCACTTTCGTAAGGCTTTCGAGCCGGTTGCCGGCGAGATCTGCTGTTGGAGCGGTGAAGCTTACAGTGGCTTTCAAAGCGCCGTTGAGGTCAGGCACAGCCTTAAGGTCTGTCACCATAGCGGGTGCGGCGGTCGACAGCGGGGCTGATATCTCGATGTTGTCCACATACAGTACAAACTGGTCCGGGGCCGAGCAGCAGTGGATGGCAAAATAGAAAATGCCCTCTTCCGGTGCCCTGAAATTGGCAGTGATGCGCCTGCGCTCGTTCATCACTATCTCCACCGGTTCCACAAGGCAGGTGGTGAATGCTTCGGGGGCGCATGATGTGCCTACGTAGAGAGCAACCTTTTCAGTGTATCTGGAACTTTCGAAACCGTATGCGTCAAATGATACCGTATATATTTTCCCTTTTTCGAGAAGCGCGCCGGGAAATACCAGATAATCGTCGGCGGCAGAGTGGCGGTTGTCATAATAGCAGCCGAAGAATCCGCGCTTGTCCCACTCCCAGGTGTTCCTGTCATTGTTGACGTTGAACACGGTGAACGGTGCCGCGCTGTTCTCTGTTGTAAGTGAGTTGGTGTAAGGGGGCACCACATGGCCGAGTGTTATGCGGTTGGATGCCGTCGGTGCCGCGGTCAGTCCCGAGGCGTTTGCCGCTACCGAATAGCTGATTACCTCAAGGCCGTTCTCCGGGGCGCCGTATGGTTCTGAAAAGCCTGTCTCAACGATTCTGTCGGCCACCACCGTGCCGTCGGAGCGTGTTACGGTATAGGTGAGGTTCTCCAGAAATCCTCCGTTTTCCGACTGTGCCGCAGGCCATGCGAGAGTGAAGCGTGCGCCGTCATACGTGAGCGATACATTTTCTACGGGGCGCGGTGTGTCGGCGCCGATAAAACAGCGGTCGGTAGTGGCCGGGCTGTCACCTGCTTCGTTGCTGACAGTGACATTGAATGTATGGAGACCTGCCCCCTCCACCGTTACCGGCACAGCCACCTGCGCGCCGTATAAGGCGGTGCCTGTGGCGGCTACCCTGCTGTCTGCGGTCACTTTGTATGTGGCTTCTCCGGTGGCCTCGGTGCCGTCCACGAGGGTGGAAGGCATTCTGAAGCGCACTTCTCCGGTGAGCGAAGATCCCTCGAACACTATGGTCACGTCGCGGGGATAGTCGGGTGAGGCGGCCGAGGTATAGGATGGAAAATGCATGCCGAGTATCTCCTCGTTGTAGGGCATGTCGTATACCTTAGCCACATCTCCCGTGGCGGGGTCTATCTCATACATGGCGCTCCCCTCGTCGCATGATGTGGCATAATAGAATTTTCCGTTGCGAGGGTTGATGGCTCCTGACGACTGGTATTTGGAGCCTATGCCTGTCGACGCCACAAGCGAAGCCTCTCCCGATGTCTTGTCGATACCGTAGAGGTCGCCTGAGAATGTGATTCCGTATAATTCACCCTGCGGTGTGGTGCCCAGGGCGTTGAAATGCAGCCCGTCGGGATAGCTTTTTATGCTTCTTACACTGAAATTGGTCTTGTTGATCTGGCCGAAATACAGGGTTTGGGTTCGGGTATTGAGAAAACTTCCGTAGCAGTTGCCGCTCACAGGATCCTGCACCATCGAATAGGCGTGGAACGAGCTGTCAAGTATGCCCATCCCGGTCATTTCGTATGTATCGGCATCCACCACATAATAGCTCACCGTTCTGGTGCCGTAGTCGCTTTCCGCGTCGGCTGTCATTATGGATCCGTCGAAAACGAGTGTGCCGGCATTGCATGCCGCATAATCCGATGTCGTGAGCAGAGTGAAACTGGCGGTTGTGCCGGAGGTGGGTATTTCGTAATATCCGACGGGGGAGTTCTGGTCTGTCCAGGCGTCGGAAAATACGATCGCTCCATGCGCCGGGATAGCCTCGAAAACGGAGCCGCCGGTGCTGTAAGGGATCATCCGCGCAGGGCTTCCGAGGCGTACGGCGCCGGCACGTTCCAGTGCGAATGGTGTCCTCGGGCCGCGTTGTGCGTGTGTGCGCAGACCCTGGGCTGCAGCTGGCGGGGCTACTATGGCCAGGGCGGCTGCAAAGATTGCTGTCTGTAAAATCCTCATTGGGTAAAAATATGTTGTGTGAAAATAATTGGTGAAGCGGAGTGCTCGCAGTAGGGCGCAGCCACATTTTGTTGTGGCATAGAGACAAAAGTACAAAAATAACCGGGGAAAAACGTTGAAATTCAATAAAAAAACGCTACCTTTGCTGCGCCTTATGGCTCCGTTGTGTCCCGACGGCTGTGCAGGCGGTTGTGAAATAGCCCGCAAGCTGTTGTGATATAGCGGATTGAGATTTTTACAAACTATATTTATTAACCATCTTTTTTAATGACTGAAGAAGTTAAAAACTCTCCCATCGCAGATTTCGACTGGGATGCCTATGAGAAAGGGGAGACCAAAAGCGACAAGTCGCGCGAGGAGCTTACACGCACCTATGACGAATCGCTCAACACCGTAAAAGACAAAGAAGTAATCGAAGGTACCATCATCGCCCTCAACAAGCGCGAGGCTGTGGTTAACATCG
>CADFRV010000009.1 GCA_902836725.1 Muribaculaceae bacterium | reverse complement strand
AAAAAACTCCCCGTTAGAAAAAAGCATTGTCACCACTCCGATACTGACTTGTTATGAAAATTAAATATCTGATCGCATTTCTGCTCATGCTTGCCGCCGTGCCTGTGGCGCGGTCACAGAGTGTGGCATTGAAAAGCAACCTGCTTTACGACGCCACACTCACACTCAACGGCGGCGTGGAGGTAAAGTTTGCGCCGAAATGGACAGGCGACCTGAGCGCCAACCTCAACGCATGGACCGTGGACAACCGCCGCTGGAAGCACTGGCTCGTGCAGCCCGAGGCGCGCTATTGGTTTTGCGACGCCTTCTCGGGACATTTCATCGGCGCACACTTTCTCGGTGGCCAGTATAACTGGGGCAACCTCAACATGCCCTTCACTTTCCTCGGCACCGATTTCAGTAAACTCAAAGACTACCGCTACCAAGGCTGGATGGTCGGAGCCGGCATAGCCTACGGATACTCCTGGATCCTCAACCGCCACTGGAACATCGAGGCAGAGATAGGTGTGGGATGGGTGTATACACGCTCCGATGTGTTCGAGTGCGCCGACTGCGGTCAGCGCATACAGAAGAACGTGCCCTACAACTACGTGGGCCCCACCAAGATCGCCATTAACCTGATTTATACACTTTGACCGATATCGCAATGAAATATACCAATCTCATCACCGCCGCCATGCTTGCCATGCTGGCGTGCGCTCCGGCCGGCGCCGGGGAAGCAGATCTGCTCAAAGTGACCGACATAAAGGTGGCGCGCCGCGACAACGCCCTGTCGCTCACCCTCGACATAGACCCGCGTTCGGTCAACCCCGGGCGCGACCGCGAGGTGATCTTTACCCCCGTGGTAATCTCTGCCGCCGGCACAGACAGTGTGTCTTTCCCCGCCATACGTGTCGCAGGGCGCAACCGCTATTATTCCCACCTCCGCAACCACAACCTTCCGGAAGGGGAGCGCATGTGGTCGGCCGGCTCACACGATCTCATCGAGTACCGAAAGGAGATACCCTTCGAGCCTTGGATGGAACAATGCCACATTGACATGCGCCAGGCTGTGGGCCACTGCTGCGATCCCATACTACACGATGCCGACATACCCATGGCGGAACTGGACTATACCACCCCCGCCGTGCCCCCGGCCATCAACTTTGTGGAGCTTACAGGCGATGCCGCCGTGGAGCGCACCGCCGAGGGTAGCGCATTTATCGACTTCATCGTCAACCGCACCGAGATACGTCCCACCTACCGCCGCAACAAAGTGGAGCTTGCCAAGATCATCGAGTCGATCGACCTTGTGAAGAACGATCCCGACGCCACCATCACCCGCGTTACCATCAAAGGTTTCGCCTCACCCGAAGGCTCCTATTCCAACAACGTGCGTCTCGCCATGGGGCGTACACAGGCGCTCAAGGAGTATGTGCGCGAGCACTACAACTTCAACCCCGAGATCATGTTCACCGACTATGAGCCGGAAGACTGGGAAGGGTTGCGCCGCCGCCTGCTCGACCTCGATATACCCCACCGCGAGGAGATACTCCAGATCGTGGATTCGCCGATGGAGCCGGACCCCAAGAACGCCGAGATACAGAAACGCTATCCCGCGGAATACAAGTTTCTGCTCGACAGCATCTATCCCGCCCTGCGCCACTCCGACTATACCGTAAAATACCGCATACGCACCTTTGTGGATATCGATGAGCTGAAAGCTGTTTTCGCATCGAACCCCGCCAACCTGCGTCCGGTCGACTTCCAGCGCATCGCCGCCACCTACCCATCGGATTCACCCGAGTTCGAACAGGTGTACATGAAGGCCGTGGAACTGTATCCCAACGATCCAGAGGCTAACCTCAATGCCGCCAACATAGCGCTCAGGCACGGCGACAACGCCGCAGCCGCCAACTATCTGCGCAACGCCGGCGATTCACCCGAGGCCATGTTCACCCGCGCCACCCTCGCCGCCGTGAACGGCGACCTGCCCCGTGCCGTGGAGATGTTTGACGCCGCTGCAGCCGCCGGTATGGAGCGTGCCGCAGATGAGCGCGACCGCATCGACGCCATAATCAAGCGTCCTACTGTGACATACCTCATTGAGCCTGTCAAGGGCCGGTGAGTATTCCCACCCCGAAAAGATATACTGAAAAAAATAAACAAAACAATATTAACTTTATTCTAAACACAATTACAATGAACAAAACCAGTAAACTGTTCGCAGGATTTGCAGCGCTCGCCCTTTTCGCTGCCTGCTCTTCCGACGAACCGATGGGTAACAACCCCGAAGGTCCCGTTACTCCGGTGGAAGGCCAGAAAGCCTATCTTAATGTGAAAATCAACTCGGCCAACGAGACTCTCGGCCGTGCCACCGATTTCGACACTCCCGCCTACACCGACGGAAACCAAGATGAACATGCTGTGGAAAATGCCAAATTCTTCTTCTTCGACGAAAACGGTATTTACATTAACCTGCATGTGAGCGTCAACAATCCTGGAGGCGCACCCGACGCTAGCGAGAATATCGAGTGGACGCTTAATAATGTCCTTGTCCTTGAGGATCTTACCGGTACAAACTATCCCAAGTATATGCTCACTGTGCTCAATATGTCCGATTTCGAGGCAAGTGAGACTCTTGAGGCTACTTCGAAAGCTCTTTCCGAATATGCGGCTAACTTTACCGCGACAAGCACTGTTGACAAGATCGTTGACACTGATTCCAAGTTCAACTTCGTGATGACCACTTCAAGCTACTTCGGCTCTACCAACAATCACGTAGACAACGGTTACTTCTATTGTGTAAACCAGCTTGTGGATGAGAACTTCCAGACCACCCCGACTGCGGCTCTCAACACCAAGCCTGTAAACGTTTACGTTGAGCGTCTTGCCGCTAAAGTTCAGCTCGGTGTTAAGATTACCGGTCCTGACAATGTTATCACTCTTATAGACGGCACAAAACTCTACAAACTGGAGACTACTTTGGCCGGCGAAGGCAATGGCAACAATGAAACTATCACCGGTGGTATCACAGCCAATACTCCCATCTATGTGAAGGTTGAGGGATGGAGCCTCAATGCTGTCGCAGCCAATTCATTCATGTCGAAACAGCTCCTGCCCGAATGGAATACAACTCCTGTTTTCACAGGCTGGAACAATGACGGCTATTACCGCAGCTATTGGGCATGGTTTGTGCCTTACCAGGCAGGCGCGGCTGCATCAGACGAACTGACTTTCGTCGCTCCCAAAGTTCTCGACGGCAAACTGACAAATGACGATACAAATTATGCACAGTATTGCTACGAGAATACAAATACTTGGGATAACATTACAAAAACTACAACCGGTGGAACCAACGGCGACCATGTAGATGTATATAACAACCGTGTTACCCACGTGGTTGTGAAAGCTACAGTTTGTGATGCAACCGGTTCTGAACTTGATATCGTGAACTTCCGCGGCACACCGTTCCTTACCTCTTCTTTCAAGGCTTATGTGCTGAGTGCACTTAAGAACAGTACTGCAGGTCTTCCCTACTACTATCTGACAAACAGCGTTTCAGCCGGAGATGCTACAGAAAACGACTATGTTCAGGTTGATGTGAAGGATATCGAACTCAAGGGTATCGCAGGTACCAACCTTGAAAAGGCTGAAATCGTAGTCAGCAACACTGCCCAGCTCTATGAGAAGACTGTAACCGGTGGCGAGACCAAGTTCGTTCCCGTTGAAACTTCCGCTCTTTCCAACCGCATTACTGCATGGGTAAACGGCGAGACCATCAACTGGTATAAAGATGGCGCTTCTATCTACTACATCCCCATCGAGCACAATGCCAAAACCGATACATACGGCAAGGAAGGCTACTATGGTGTAGTACGTAACCACTGGTACAACCTTGAGATCAACAAGTTCAGCCGTCTGGGTCACGCTCTCTATGATCCCGATAACGAGGATGAGGTACTCAAGCCCGAAGATCCCGAGAATCCTCTGTACTACGTAGGCGCCAAGATCAACATCCTCTCCTGGCGTGTGATCAACCAGGGTGTGGAACTCTGATAAAAACTCCCGCATGTCCGGGAAACCGGACACGCTCATCCCATAACACCGCAGCCGGGCACCATGCCCGGTGCGCCGGCTGCGGTATTTCATTTGCTATCGGTATACAGGTCTCTCTCTGCACCATACAGCTCTCTGTCCGCAGAAAACCGGATTCCACTCCGCCCCGGGCGGCAGGAAAAATCCATCACTCTCTTTCTCCTTTTTTTCTTTAGGATATTCACGCCCGCTTTGAGGCGGGTTCCAGATATATACACATCGAATACACGAAAATGAAACTGACACTCACCGACATAGCCTTGCGATTGGTGGCACCGCTGATAGCGCTTGCATCTCTTACCGCATGCAACGGCCTGATATATGACGACGAGGGCGACTGCGATCCTTACTACAAGGTAAAGTTCGTTTACGACACCAACCTCAAGTTTACCGACGCTTTCGCCGCCGAGGTAAGCGAAGTGACCCTGTATGTCGTTGATCCCGCCACCGGCAACATCGTATGGCAGCGCCATGAGGAGGGGGAAGCCCTCCGCAGCGGCAACTATATGATGGATGTGGATGTGGCGCCCGGCACCTACGACCTCATCGCCTGGTGTGGCGAGGGGCACACCTCTTCTTTCACCGTGGCCGACGCCACCTCACGCGAGGGGCTGCGTTGCCGCCTCACCGACCGCGAGGCCGCTCCCGCCGATGGTGAGGCCCACGTGCGCAACGAGCTGCGCCGCCTTTTCCACGGCAAGAGCCGGAATGTGGAATTCGAGGATGAGCAGGGTGTGCACATCAAGACAGTGCGTCTGATAAAGGACACCAACGACCTACATATAATGCTGCAGCATCTCTCGGGAGAGGATGTGGACCATCGCGACTTTACCATGACGGTGACCGGCACCAACGGGCATATGGACTGGGACAACTCGCTGCTCCCCGACGACAAGCTCACATATTTCGCACACACCATGCTCTCCGGCACCGCGGGAGTGGAAGTGCCCGACTACACCGAAAAAGAGGGGCAGGGACGAGCCGTCACACAGGTGTCCGCCGCAGTAGGCCATCTCTCGCTGTCGCGACTTATGGACAACGACGATCTTTTCGTAAAGATATACAACAAGGAAGGGGAGCAGATTGTATCAATCCCACTCTCCCAGTATGCCCTCCTTGTAAAGGGCAATTACAAGCACCCCGACGGCACGCCGCTCACCAACCAGGAATACCTCGACTATCAGGATGATTACTCCATGGTGTTCTTCCTTGACGAGAACGGCCGGTGGGTCAACACACATATCTATATCAACAGCTGGCGTATAGTATTGCAGAATGTCGAGATGTAACTGTAACTCTAACTGGTAAAAATGGATCTGAAACACACATATAGAGGCGTTATGTCGCGTCTGGCAAGACAGACTGCGGCCATTGCCGTGTCGCTTGTGGCACTGGTCACAGGCGGGGCGTGCGACGACCCTGTGTCTGTGCAGACGCCCCCGGAAGATGGCCCCGCGCCTGTCTACAGGGCCGGATTCTATGTAACCACCGGTGCATCAGGAACCCCCGCGGCCGATCTCACGTCGAGAGCCCCCTCGCCGGGCGACTATGAGGCCGGTATGCCTGTAGAAAACTATATCGACATCGACGGGAAAGATTTCAGCATCCTTATGTTTGACAGCGAGGATGTGTATGTGGGCGCGCTCGACAACGTGCTTGTGACCCCTGCCGGATCAGACGGCACCTACAAGACCTATTATGTGAGCGGTGTAATACCTGCGGCGGTGCCCGATGCGCTCGGCGGCCGGCTGAAAGTGATGATGCTCGCCAACTGGCGCGGCAGCTACCCGGCCCCGCAGGCGGGGGTGACTACGCTCGGCATGATTGCCACCGACGCCGCCTCGCGTTACGGATTCGTTTACCCGGATGACACGCAGATCGGTCCGGGACGCTATATCCCCATGTTCGGTGTCACAGACCTTCTTACCGGCCTCCGTTTCGAGTCCGGATGGTCCACCGATCTCGGTACCATTCATATGCTCCGCGCCTATGCCCAGGTGCGTGTGCGCGCCAGGGAGGGGAGTCTTCCCATCGAATCGGTGCGCCTCACCCGTACCAACAACGGCGGATACCGCGCCCCGGTAGGTGTTACGGCGCAGGCCGACTATGTGCACGGATCATATGCCGAAGACTACTACCGCCGCCCCTCGGTGCCCTCCGATGTGGCTGTGGTGCGCAATGTGTCATTCACGCCGGATGAAGATGGCTGCTGGCGTATCTATGTGCCCGAGTTTGTCAACCTCGTCGATCCCGCCAATCCGCGTAATCCCCTTGCGGCAGACGAACGCTGCCGCATAGAAGTGAAGTTCGAGGGGGATATGCTCACCCATTATATCGACTTCAAATATTACAACGATCCCCCCTCCTATGCCGCTGTGGCAGCCAAAGAGGACTATTTCAACCTCCTCCGCAACAACATCTACGACTACACCCTCAACCGCATTGCCGGTGAGTCCGAGGTCACCGTGGAAGTTGATGTGATCCCCTATTCCGAGGTGAAGCTCGCCCCGGAGTTCGGCCTCGACCGCGATAATGTCACCGGCTGGATAATTCTAAGCTACGGAAATGCAGTCTATTATTATGATGACAGCCGTGACCGTTATTATAATGCGGACAAGCAGCCTTTGGCAAAGAGAGTGGAGTATTCAGAAGAAAAAGAACTTTATCTTATTCGTGATCCCCGAACTAAGATGATACGCTATTGCTACGATTTCGTCCTGAATAAATATTGGATCGATGAAGACCGTAATGAAGAATTCACGACGGTTGACCAATATGCGGCTTATTTACAGACAGGAAGACTCGACAACGGCTGGGATGTGCTTGTGATGAAAGTCGATAAATATGGAAGTGCTATAGCAATATACCGACCTGATAACCAGACTGCTTATGACAGGTCTCTTGCACCGATTATCCCTATACCGAACTATGGATACAAGCATTGGAATTTAAATGATTCCTACATGGTGATAGATTATGATTATGACGGTAACCCTGAATTCTTTTATGATACGGTAAATGACCGTTATTACCATAATAAAGCAGTATCCGGTGCTCCTGTGTTGACAGAAGTTTTGGCTTTCCCGCCTCGCTGACCGCCATAATAAACAATTATTTGTTTTTATCCTTTGTTTTGATATGACTGAAAGGCATGATAATATAACCGGGCGCCAGTTAACGGTGCGCTTACTTTTACATTTCTTTGCGGCTATCTTCGCAATAGGAGTGTCATCATGTATAGATGAAATCGAATATCCAGAAGGGGAAATTCCCGAAGGCAGCACTACTGTGATTGCAGATGTGCGTTTTAACCCCTTGGTAGAGGCTCCGCTCGACGGCGCTTCAAGCCGTTCAAACGGTATCGAATTGGGAGAGGGCAATACGAATGCCCCTGCCGGTGACAGCATGGACCAGATTTCTTCTTTATATATATTGCTGTATACTGCCGGTGATACAGATGCCGACAGCGAACTTTTGGAGACACATCAGGTTGACCTTCAAAAGTATAAACCTTCAATGGAGGATCGCGACGGCAACGACGCCTCAAATGGAGTTTCAGCACAGGGACAGACTATGTGTGTGAAAAATGTCCCTCTGACACTCAATAACGGTGTGTATAAAATATTCGCAGTGGCGAATTTAGATATTGCAGACAAGGATATATCCACAGTAGAGAAGCTCAGGAGCATTAAACTTGAATGGGATATAAACAATATGTCCCGCAATACTGCAATGCTGGGTTATTTTACAAACGGGAAAAAAGATACACGAGGCAATACTTTTGAAGTTACTGAAAAAGTGATTGTAAGTCCTGCGAAAAACACGCTGCATGCATGGATACGACGTGCTGTATCGAAACTGACAATAGATTTCGATGGCAGTAAGCTACGCGACAACGTATTTGTATATATAAAAGAAGCGCGTGTATATGATATCGCTGACGGCTGTTATCTCGGATATTACAGTTGCGTAGGTGATGCTCCTAAAGAAAATTGTGAAATAACCACTACAAGAGGAGGATTTGGTCTGGCAGAGTCAAAGCATGTTCTTGTTTATGGCGCAGGAACTGAATATGAAGACTGGCCAGTGGTGACGCGTGGTAAGAATTTTGACTCGTATGAACTTGGCGGGACGAAGATGTCATTGCATGATGAGAAAGCATATTGTCTTCCGTTTTATGAAAATCTGCAGGGAAACGGTGAGTTGAAATACCAGGACGCAGATGGCGATGGGATAATTGACAATCCGGAGGCCGGCGATCACACCGGCGAGGGTGCCGATAGAGTATGGACACACGAGCGGGCTAAAGACAGCAAGCCTAACGGTACCTATGTTGAGGTCATCGGACACTACGAATCACGTAACACTGATTATGCTTCCAGCGGCGAAATTAAATTCCGATTTATGCTCGGAAAGAATATCAAAGATAATTTCGATGTGGAGCGTAACCACCACTATAAGCTTACTCTCAGTTTCAAAGGGAACGGAAACGATGCCGACTGGCATATCGAATATGACGAAGCACCCGGAATCCATCTTCCCAGCCCGCTTTATATCTCATATCTTTACAATAAAAGTCTGATGTTTCCGATACGTATAAACACCGGTGGAAAGAAGCTTAAAGATTTGGAGATAGAGATAACACGTAACGACTGGGCTCCTTATTTTGATCCCTCGAACCCCATTGCTTCCGATCTGGATTACTATGAGGCGGCGGCAATATATAATGAGAATGGCAAGAAATTCAGGGAATTCGGCTTCCTTTCGTTGCTGAGAACTTCTGCTACCAATATTATCGCGCCTGGTGGCGCTACACAGCCCGAGCGTTTAAAATTGATTACTGAGCATTATAATACAGCGACAGATGATGATGGTGACGGTATTAAGGAAAGTACACGTGGTAAACGAAAATACCTTATCTCTCCGGGTGAACATGGGCTTGAGGAGAATGGAAAATATCAGGTCAGGTATGACGGGAATGTGGTAGAGTTTGAAATCCCGCTTTACACCCGTGCTAAAAACCTCGTGAAAGAAACTGCATATACAGGTAACAATCCCTTTTTCGGATATCCCAGGTTGGCTGAGATCACTGTGACTGCCAACTTCTCGGATGGCACCAATACTAAAATCAGCGATATACCTGTATATCAGGTGCGGCGTTTGGTAAATCCTAAAGGAATATTCAGGAAAGCTGGTAATAATGCCTCATTCCATGTGCAGTTGTCTGAGAAAGAACATGAGGTTTCTGAAAATTTTTCACTGCTGCAATCCATTGGGCCTTGGAGGGCATATATCATTGCCGGTGATGATGGGTTTATTGATCTGGATGGTAAATCCGAGGTCGGTGGACCGACTTCCTCATATGTGGATTTCAATATAAACTTTAAAGGAACGACAAGAAACAATGAAAACCGTTTTGCTGTAGTGCAGGTTGAATACCATAACTACAGTTGTATACATCAGATATTTGTGCGTCAGGGAGATGCCCCGATACAGATGTTTGACAAAGATGCATCAAGAGAAGTTGAAAAAGATGTATACTGGCATACATACAATATGAAACTTAAAAATGAAGAAGTTTCAGATGCTGTCGATGAGGGATCTTTGTTCCGTTTTGGTATTTGGGATTATCCGATTGATGCCTCGAATCAAGTGAACAGTCGTTCTCCATGGACAAAAGTAACTCCACAGGATTTCAAGGGTATTGTTGACAAGAATGGAAATGTTATATCCGATTTGCTGATAGCCGGTACTACAACACGTATGACATGGGATAATATTAGCAGCCACGCGGCCTCCGGTGGTTTCGATGACATCATACATACAGATGGGAACGGTCAGAAGATAACATATTCTCTTCCGACTGCTCGTGAATTCCAATATCTGCGTGATGTGACAGATTTTGCCTTCGGAGTTTTATACGGCGACGAGGCTACTGGTGTGCAGTTTACGTTGGAAAGTGCGTATGAGTATAGGCGTAATGAAAATGGTGTGCCGAATAATTCTCAATATGGGATGCGTGGCTGTTTCGTTTTTATAAGAGACCAAAGTTCCCCATACTATGGTCGCCACCTGTTTTTCCCCATAGGATCAACAGGCTACGGACACCGCAAGCATAAAGGTGCACATGGTGGCTCATGGGCTAAACCTGAGAATTATTCGGGTCAGCTCAGATATGCGGCTGGCGCCATGGATAAATATGTAGCTACAGATGCTCAGTTGAAATCTGATCCTAATGCTCATTTGTATCGCCCGTTGTTTTATGACCTCTATATGAGAACCGGTGCTATATATTGGGCTAATAAAGACTCTAAAGAATTTGTAGATCCAGATGTAGGCAGGGGAAATTATATTGGTCTTGATATAAATTATTATACATTTGACTTCAACATTATTTCTGATGGCAGTGTGTTCGGAGATTATATAAGTTCTACCAATAATAAAATGGCAGGCACAAGTGATGCCTGCTTCATCAGGTGTGTTGACCGTAAATAATCAGTGACAGATTGAGAAAGTTGCTTAACTTCATAATAGCGGCGGCAATGCTTGCGGGGTGGGAGGCCACGTCGCAGACATTGCCGCTGCCCGCTATACCGGCGCATATCACGGCGCCGGCCGACAGAGCCGATTATCTGCTTGAACATTTCTGGGACAGCCTGCCTGCGCGCGATGTCACCGAGGAGGAGCTTTCGGAGTTCCTGTCGGTATTTCCGCATGCTTCCGCCGAGGGGCGCCGGCGTGGAGCGGAACTGTTTGTGGCGCTCGTCGGGGGGCAGGGGGAGGAGAGTGTGCTCCGCATGGCAGGGCTGCTCGAGGGGTATCTGCTCGACCGTCAGTCGCCGGTGCGCGATGATGCCGCTTATGTGGCTTTCGCTGATGCCATGATAGCGGCGCATTGGCCGGGGAAGGAATCCACTGCCTATCTGCGGGATATGGTGATGCGTGTGCCGGTGGGGAGCGAGGCTCCCGATTTCAGCATCAGGACGGCTGAGGGGGCGGTGGTGTCGCTGCGCGATGCAGGGGCGGGGCGCCGCACGGTGCTGCTGTTCCATAGCCCGGGGTGCGAGGATTGCCATCGCCTGATAGAACGGATCGGGGGTGACAGCCGGCTGTCGGCGCTTGTGGATTCCGGCAAAATAGAGGTGGTGGCTGTAAGCCTTCCCGGCGATGATGAGGAGCATGCCACCGAGGGATTGCCCGCTGAGTGGATAGCGGGTGTGGCTCTGGAGGATGTGGGGGAAGAGCTTTACTCCATTCCCGCGTTTCCAACCCTCTATCTGCTTTCGCCCGAGGGGAGGGTCGAGCTTAAGGATGCCACATTCGGGGAGTTGGTTTCTATGCTCGGAGGGTGAGTTTCCGCTTACGCCTCAACACGGAGGGTGGTGGAGAGGGAGGATGCGCAGATTTCTGCGGCCATGGCGTTGAGCGTGAGTGCGGTGTTGCGTGTCATTGTGAACCGGCTGGAATTGTCGGGCCATGGCGCGAGCAGCAGTAGCTGTCCGGCGGTGCACAGCTCGAATTCCTTGCCCGAAGGTTTGAACCGCTCGGGAAATCCCTCGGCTCCAAGTTCTATTATGCGGCCCCCGGAGGCTATGGCCTTGTCGCGCACCTCTTTTTCGGCGCGGCTGATAAAGGGGGGATACAAGCACACCGCCGTTGGCGGCGCAGGCGAGGCACTGCCGCTCGTTTTCCTGGAGTTCACCGGCTGTCCATGCGCGGTGCACCATCACCGGGCGGCGGTCGAAATCTTTCAGCAGAAATATATTGCCGTATGCGGCATACTCGCGGGTGCCGATGCACAGGTGGTTGTAACGCCTGAATAGATCGGGATGCATGCGCCTGATGGCGAGGCGCCGCGGATTGTCGGATATGTAGCGGATGAGCGTATCAAGCTGTCCCCGTCTGGTCACTATCCTGTAGTGAAATTTGGGTTTGAAAAGCGGTGTCACTTCCGGGGCGCCCGCAAGTTGTGCGTGTCGGCCTGAGATTCCCCCCCTTGAAGGCGCCGATGATGCGGCCGAGATGGCGTGGCAGGCGTTGGCGCACATGCAGGAGCATGTGGAAGTGGTCCGGCATGATGATGTATGTGGGAATCCGGATCTCTGGGGTGTTTGCAGTGAAGTTTTCTATGGATTGCCGTATCAGCTCCCCCAACGGGGAGAGGAAGATCTGCGGAGTGCAGCTGTCGGTGGACAGGTGCCCCAGAGGGGGAGTGCCTGCGGCTGCGGTAATTGTGATCATAAAAAAGCCCGGCGCCCGGTAGTCGCAGAAGAAGGCGCGGCGTGTCATGCGCGGCTTCAGGGGCTTGTAATAGGGGGCGTGGGCATGGGAGAGAAATGAGAAATTGGGAAATTGGGAAAATGAGAAAGGGGGAGAGGGGGAGTTTTGGGGAAGTTTCCGCTTGCGCGTCAACACCTGCAGGTGCCGGGGCGCAAGCGGAAATATAAGGGGAAGTGTTACCAGATGATTACCTGCTCCTCGGCGGGGCGGAAGAGCTTGTCGCCGGATTTGATGCCGAAGGCTTCAAAGAAGGGCACGATGTTGCGGAGGGTCACATTCACGCGGTTTTCGGCCAGGGAGTGCACGTCGCCGATGGTGAGGTTGCGTTTCTCCTCGTCGCGCATGTTGGTGGCCCAGATGTTGGCGTAGTTGAGATAGAATGCCTGGCTGGGGGTGAAGCCGTCGATGAGGGCATCGGAGGAGTTCACATCCACACCCTTGCGTTTCTGTGAGTCAAGGAAGGCAGTGCGGGATATGCGGAGACCGCCCTGGTCGGCGATGTTCTCGCCCATTGTGTAGCTGCCGTTGGCGAAGAGGCCGGGGAGGATCTCTACGGCGTCAAACTGCTTGCCGAGTTTCGAGGTAAGCTCTTCGAAGCGCTGTGCGTCCTCTTCAGTCCACCAGTTGGTCATGTTGCCTTTGGCGTCGAAGTTGCGTCCCTGGTCGTCGAATCCGTGGGTCATCTCATGTCCGATAACCACACCGATACCGCCGTAGTTTTCGGCGTCGGAAGCCTCGGGATCAAAGAACGGGTTCTGGAGTATGGCGGCGGGGAACACGATCTCGTTGGCCATGGGGTTGTAGTAGGCGTTTACGGTCTGCGGTGTCATGCCCCACTCCGATTTGTCTACCGGTTTGCCCCATTTGGCAAGCTGCTCGTTGTTGTGCCACATGCCGGCGTTATGCACGTTGCGGTAGTAGGAGAGTTTGGGATCGATCTCCATTGAGGAGTAGTCTTTCCATTTGTCGGGATAGCCGATCTTCACGGTGAACGAGTTGAGTTTATCGATAGCCTTGAGCTTGGTCTCGTCGGTCATCCAGGGGAGGTTGATGATATGCTTGCCGAGAGCCACGCGCAGGTTGCCTACGAGGTCGAGCATCTTCTGCTTGGAGCTTTCAGGGAAGTATTTCTCTACATAGAGACGGCCGATGGCCTCGCCCATATAGCTGTCGGGCACCCCGAGGGCGCGTTTCCAGAGGGGGCGCTGCTCCTGTACGCCGGAGCGCACTTTGGAGAATTCGAAATTGGTGTCGGTAAACTTCTCGCTGAGGTAGGGAGCTGCCTGCGACACATATTTCCAGAGGTAATAGTCCTTGATCTCGCGGTCGGTGAGGGTGGAGATGAGGTTATCGGCCTGTTTCAGTCCCTTGACGTCGGTCACGATATAGTCGGCGGGGGTGTCGATATTCATTGTCTCCACGAAGAAGCGGTCCCATTTGATATGGGGGAACTGCTCCTTAAGCTCGGCGATGGTGCGCGGGTTGTACATGCGGGTTATGTCGCGGCTCTCCTCGCGTGTCATCGCTGAGTCGGCGATGGCGGTCTCGATCTTGAGCACGTTCTTCATGATGCGCTGCGCGTCTTTTTTCTTGAAACCGGCGTTGACCATCTGGTCGGTGATCAGTTTCTTGTAGGCGTTGCGGATACGCAGTGTCTCCTTGTCGTCCTTTAGGTAGTAGTCGCGGTCGCCCAGACCCATCGAGCCGCCCGACACATACATGGCGTAGCGGTTGGAGTCCATCATGTCCTCCATAGGTCCGGCCCCGAAGAAGGGGCTTGAATAGTATTTGTGCATCCAGAGCAGGAGATCCTCCATACCCTCGGCATCGGTGGCCTCAATCTTCTTGAGATCGTCGACGATGGGGGTTATGCCGTCGGCGTTGCGGCGGTCGAGGTCCATACCCTGCGAGTAGAGGGTCCAGATCTTGTAGGCGTTGGTGCCCGGTTCGGGATTGGTGGCGCCGAGGTTGAGCACTATGTCCTTCACTTTTGCCTCTGCGGAGTCTGCCAGGATGTTGAACACGCCGTAGCGGGCATATTCGGCGGTGAGGGGGTGCGATTCCATCCATCCCTTGTTCACATGCATGTAGAAATCGTCACCGGCAGGTATGGAGTTGTCGATATATGCCGGATTCACGCTTTTGAGGTGTTCGGCACCGGAGGCCACACCGGAAGCAATAGCCAGGGCTGCGAAAGCCATGACAGGTTTGAAAAGTTTCATTTTATGAAAGTTTAGGTAACTGTTCAAGATTATTTTTATAGACAATCTATAGTTAGACGCGGAAACCCTCGGAAAGTTACACGTTGAAGCGGAAATGCATTATATCGCCGTCCTGAACCACGTATTCCTTACCCTCCACACCGAGTTTGCCGGCCTCTTTCACGCCGGTTTCGCCGCCGAGAGCCACATAGTCATCATACTTTATCACCTCGGCGCGGATGAATCCCTTCTCGAAGTCGGTATGGATCACACCGGCGCACTGCGGGGCCTTGGCGCCGCGCATGAAGGTCCAGGCGCGCACCTCGTCGGCTCCGGCGGTGAAGAATGTCTGGAGGTTGAGCAGCGCGTATGCGGCGCGTATCAGTCGTGCCACACCCGACTCCTGAAGCCCTATCTCGGCGAGGAATTCCTGGCGCTCCTCGTAGGTGTCGAGCTCGGCGATGTCGGCCTCGGTCTGGGCGGCCACAATAAGCAGCTCGGCATTCTCACCCTTTATGGCCTCGCGCACGGCTTCCACATACTTGTTGCCGTTGACGGCCGAGCTGTCGTCCACGTTGCAGACATAAAGCACCGGTTTTGACGTGAGCAGGAACAGCTCGCGGGCGAACTTGCGCTCGTCGGGGGTGTCAAGCTCCACCGAGCGTGCGGGTTTGCCCTGGTCGAGAGCCTCCTTGAAGCGGCATAGCACGTCATACTGGAGCTTCGCGGTCTTGTCGCCGCCGGTCTGCGCCTGTTTCTGGGTGCGCGCCATGCGTCCCTCTATGGTCTCGAGATCCTTGAGCTGCAGCTCGTAATCGATGATCTCCTTGTCGCGCACGGGATCGATGGAGCCGTCGACATGGGTGATGTTGTCGTTGTCGAAACAGCGCAGCACATGTATTATGGCGTCGGTCTCGCGGATATTGGCAAGGAATTTATTTCCGAGCCCCTCCCCTTTGGAGGCGCCCTTCACCAGTCCGGCGATATCCACTATCTCCACTGTGGCGGGCACCACGCTGCGCGGCTGGCACATGTCAACCAGTTTGTTGAGGCGGTCGTCGGGCACGGTTATCACTCCCACATTAGGCTCTATGGTGCAGAAAGGGAAGTTGGCAGACTGTGCTTTGGCGTTCGAGAGACAGTTAAAAAGGGTGGACTTGCCCACGTTGGGCAGTCCGACTATTCCACATTGCAAGGACATATTTCGTTGTATTTGATAATCAATGAATAAGTCAGTAGACTTATAGCATGCAAAGTTACAAAAAATTTTGCAAACAAAAGGCGTCTCTCCCCATAGGGAAGAGACGCCGCGATCTGTCTCCAGACGGTTGTTAATCAGTAGTATAGAGTTCTAACTTATGGAGCGGGAGATCCCAGGCCTCGGCCACGGCAGGGAAAACAACCTTGCCGTCGACGATGTTCACGCCCTGCTCGAGAGCCTTGTCCTCGGCGCAAGCGCGTCGCCATCCCAGGTCGGCAAGCCGTATGGCATATGGGAGCGTGGCGTTGGTGAGGGCGAGCGTGGAGGTATAGGGCACGGCACCGGGTATATTTGCCACGGCGTAATGCACTATGCCGTCGACAGTATATACGGGATCGGAATGGGTGGTGGGCACAGAGGTCTCGAAGCATCCACCCTGGTCGATGGCCACATCCACCAGCAGCGAGCCGGGACGCATCAGCCTGAGCATGTCGCGGGTTACAAGATGG
Organism: Muribaculaceae bacterium; assembly: GCA_902836725.1. Lineage (GTDB taxonomy): Bacteria > Bacteroidota > Bacteroidia > Bacteroidales > Muribaculaceae > UBA7173. The sequence goes on along the minus strand of CADFRV010000009.1, from coordinate 5,471 downwards.
GGCGCCTTGGCACCCGGTATAAGTACCGATCCTATCACAAGGTCGGCTGTGGGTAGCTCTGCCTCAATGTTGTGGCGGGAGGAGAAGAGGGTCTTCACGTTGCGGGGCATAGTCTCTGCCACATGGCGCAGCGTGGGGAGGGATATGTCGGTGATGGTGACATCGGCGCCGAGGCCGGCAGCCATGAGGGCGGCGTTGCGTCCTACCACACCGGCTCCGAGTATGAGGACTTTGGCTGGCTTCACTCCCGGCACCCCGCCGAGAAGCACTCCACGCCCCCCTTGCGGCTTTTCGAGGAAGCGGCATCCCTCCTGCACCGACATGCGGCCTGCCACTTCGCTCATGGGCACAAGCAGCGGCAGCGAGCCGTTGGGGAGGCGCACTGTCTCATAGGCGATGCATACCGCCCCCGCATCTATCATGGCTTCGGTAAGCGCACGCTCCGAGGCGAAATGGAAATAGGTGAAGAGCACCTGCCCCTTGCGTATCAGCTTGTATTCCGGCTCTATCGGTTCCTTGACCTTGATTATCATCTCTGCGACGGCATACACATCCTCGATCGTCGGGAGCATCTCTGCCCCGGCTGATATGTATTCGTCATCGGAGAATCCGGTGCCGAGGCCGGCTGTGGACTGTACGTAGACTTTATGGCCGTGTGCCACCAGCTCACGGGCGCCGGCGGGGGTAAGGGCCACACGATTCTCGTTGTTTTTAATCTCTTTCGGTACTCCGATAATCATGGCTTGTAGTTTTTAGGTTGGTTTGCGGTTGAACGGCTGACAGATCTGAGAATGTCAACGGTGGCAAATCTAATTAAATTCCGCAAAAACAACACATAAAAACCGCATGTTTTTCAGCAGTGTTTTTCAATACATATGTGCTGATGCTCAGCGCGGGAGGGAGGGGAGAGCCTTTATGCGCGCCTGGTCTATGCCGAGGGCTGCGGCCTTGGCGGCATCTGAGTCTCGGTCGGAGTCGCGGAAACGGAGATGGTTGAGATACGCCCGGCAGAAATACAGCTCGGCATCGTCTGGATCCAGTTCTAGCCCGCGGGCTATGTCGTCGGCAGCGGAGAAGAGGTCGCCGCTCACCATGCGGCACATGGCGCGTGCCGAGTAGTACACCGCCTCCTCCTTGCTTTTCAACAGCTCGGTATAAAGCGGCACCGCCTCGGCGGCACGTCCGGTGTTGGAGTATATCACTGCAAGCATGAGTGCGCCGTGGGTATCTTTGGGGCGTAGCCGGCGGTATCGTTCTATGTCGGCCTCGGCCTCGGTGTAGCGGTCGAGGTTCATGAACAGTACGGCCCGGTCCTGATAGGCGTCGGCATAGGTGCTGTCCATCTGTATTATCATGTCGTAGTCGCGCATGGCGTCGTCAGGGCGCCCCAGAGAGGTGAGTACTGTGGCGCGGTTTTTCAGGATCACCACCGACGAGGGTGCGATGGCGCGTGCTTCGGTGAGGGTGCGCAGGGCCAGTGAGTCATTGCCGGCATAGTGTTGTATCATTCCGGTGTTTGACATCAGCATCACATTCTGCGGATTTGCGGGCTCGGTGCGCATGGCCTCCTGAAGGCAGGCGATAGCACGTTCCCAGTCGCTTTTGGCCACTGCCTCGTCTGCCCACTGCACGAGCTGCATGTATCTTGTGCCTCCGGCCGAGCCGTCGGCGCCTGCAGCCGCCCGGGAAGAGAGGGGGAGGAGGAGAAGGAGGGAAATGAAGAAATAAGAAATTAAGAAATGAGAAATAGAGAAATTGGAAAGGGGGGGGCGGGTGTGGGTCAGTTCCATTTGTGTCGGTAATAGAGGATTGTCTGTATGAAGCCTCTCAGAAAGAGATAGACGATGAAGGCGAGCCACAGGGCGTGGTTGCCCATTATGTTGAAAAGGGAGAAATAGAGGATGAAAAATGCCGCCATGGCTGCTGCCATCGAGAGGAGGAGCTGGCGTGTGAGTGTGGCGCCGATAAACACGCCGTCCCATGCGAAGGCGGCGAAACCGGCAAGCGGCACCGATACCGCCCAGAGGTAGTAGTCGCGTGAGGCGGCTATCACGTCGCTGTCGGAGGAGAGGAGGCTGAGAAATCCCTCGCCCCCGAAAAAGTAGAGCGCCGTGAACAATATCGCCCAGATACCTCCCCACACAAACAGGCGGCGCACACACAGATGGAGCGAGGCGAAATCGCGTGCGCCAACATATCGCCCCGCCAAAGCCTCGCCGGCGAAAGCGAATCCGTCCATCATGTAGGAGAAAAGGAGGAAAAGCTGCATCAGAAGCGTGTTCACTGCCAGTATCACCGCTCCCTGCGACGCCCCTGTTTTGGTGAACCACACGGTCACGGCAATGAGACATGCCGTGCGGAGCATCATGTCTGCGTTGACCTTGAAGAACCGCCGCAGTTCGCTCCCACGGGCGGTATGGCGCCAGTCGGGACGCCCCACACGGTAGCGCCGCAACAGCCACAGGCCGGTGGCGAAACCGGTCCACTGTGCCACGAGCGTGCCGCACGCCACACCCTCTATCTGCCATCCGAGGCCATATACAAGCGCGAGGCTCACGGCTATGTTTACCACATTGATCACTACCGAGGTGACCATGAGCATGCGCGAGTCCTGCATGCCGAGAAACCATCCGGAAAGTGCATACGTGCCCAGTACGGCGGGAGCGCCGTAGATAAGGATGGTGAAGTATCGGATAGCGAGCGAACCGGTAGCGGGATCAGGGTCTATGAACCGCTGCAGCAGCCATCCGAGCGGCCACTGCAGCAGGATCATGGCAATGCCGACACCTGCGGCCACGGTAAGCGACCGGTAAAGCACCAGTGCGCATTCCGGCCGGCTTCCGGCGCCATAAGCCTGGGCGGTAAGCCCCGAAGTGCCACCGCGCAGGAAGCCGAAAAGCCAGTAAAGCATGTTGAACATCACCCCTCCCACGGCGATGGCGCCGATATATACGGCATTGCCCATGTGGCCCACGATGGCCGTGTCCACAAGTCCGAGCAGAGGGGTGGTGATGTTCGCTATGATCGAGGGGATAGCGAGCGCGAGTATCTTACGGTTCACGGTTTCTTTACACGGCAGCTGTCATACCACAGATAGCCGATGAGGAGCAGGTAGGCGATGATGCCGTAAACCTGGAGCATACCGGCAGATACGCCGCACTGGTATTCGAATCCGAAGAAACGTGTTAGGGCAGCGAACACACCGAAGAGGGCACCGCCGGCGATAAGGCCTGATGCGATGAGTGTGCCGCGGTCGCGGCGCAGGTCGTTGACAGCCTTGTCTTTGGAGCTGTTGCTTACGAAATAGGCTATGGCGCCACCCACGAGCAGCGGGGTGTTGAGCGACAGGGGGATGAACATGCCGAGGCAGAATGCGAGCGCGGGCACGCCGAGCCAGTTGAGAAGCAGCGCGAGGACCACGCCTGTCATATAGAGGATCCAGGGTGTCTCGCCACCCATCATAAGAGGCTCTATCACTTTGGCCATGGCGTTGGCCTGGGGTGCCACGAGGGCGTTTTCACCGGTAAAGCCATACACCTGGTTCAGCACCAGGATCACACCGCCTACGGTAGCGGCTGACACGAGGGTGCCGAGGAATTTCCACTGCTCCTGCTTGCGCGGGGTGGAGCCGAGCCAGTAGCCTACCTTGAGGTCGGTGACGAAACCGCCGGCCATGGAGAGCGCCGTGCAGACCACGCCGCCGATCACCATCGACGCCACGATGCCCGACGATCCTTTGAGGCCGATGGCTACGAAGATGGCCGATGCCACGATAAGTGTCATGAGGGTCATGCCGCTCACAGGGTTGGAACCTACGATGGCGATGGCGTTGGCTGCCACGGTGGTGAACAGGAACGCGATGATTGTCACCACGATCCATGCCACAAGAGCCTGCCACCAGTTATGGATCACTCCGAACCAGAAGAAAACCAGAACGGCCACCAGGGCTATGGCGATGAAGAACACGATATGCTTCATGGAGATATCCCACTGCCAGCGCACCGGTTTTGCCTCAGCCGAGGCGCCACCCTTGAACTCTCGGCCGGCCAGTCCGACTGCCTGACGGATGATAGGCCATGACTTTACTATGCCGATCACACCGGCCATGGCGATGCCGCCGATACCGATCATGCGGGCGTAGTTGGAGAAGATGTCCTGCGATGACATGGCGGCTATGGTTTCGTTGCCGTATGTGCCCATAAGAGGTATCAGCACCCACCATACGAAGAAGGATCCCGCGCAGATGATGAAGGCGTAGCGCAGACCGATGATATATCCCAGGCCGAGCACGGCGGCTCCGGTGTTGCAGCTAAGCACGAGCTTGGTTTTCTCCTCCAGGGCGGCTCCCCATGAGCTTACGACGGTGTTGAGCGTGCCTGCCCAGAAACCGAAGGTCTCCACTACGAAATCGTAGATGCCGCCTATGAGGGATGCTATCACGAGAGTCTTGGCCTGTGAGCCACCCTGTGCGCCGGCGCTTTGCCCTGAAGCGAGCACCTGTGTGGTGGCTGTGGCTTCGGGGAAAGGATATTTGCCGTGCATGTCCTTTACGAAATATTTGCGGAAGGGGATGAAGAACAGTATGCCGAGAATACCGCCGAGCAGCGAGCTGAGGAAGATCTGGAAGAAGCTGACGGTGATTTCGGGATATTTGTCCTGAAGTATGTAGAGAGCCGGCAGGGTGAAGATGGCTCCCGCCACGATCACTCCGGAGCAGGCTCCGATCGACTGTATGATCACATTCTGCCCCAGGGCGTCTTTCTTGCGGAGCGCGCCGGAAAGACCCACGGCGATGATGGCGATGGGGATGGCGGCTTCGAAAACCTGTCCCACCTTCAGGCCGAGATATGCTGCGGCCGCACTGAAAATGACACATAGCACGAGGCCCATGGTGACGGAGTAGGCCGTCACTTCCTTGTACTGTCGGGCCGGATGCATCATCGGGCGGTAATGCTCGTCTTCGGCGAGTTCACGGAACGCGTTTTCCGGGAGTTCCACCGGATCTGCGTCGGCATAGACGCCCCCCGTTTTGCCGGGTGCTCCGTGCAATTCCATTTCGTCTTTTGAATTTTTCATATGCTTGTGATAAAAATTGTCTTAGGTGGTGAGGTCAGCTGTTTAGCGCCCGGCTGAGGATATCGAAACGCTCCACGATTATCTCTGTGATATTGCGTTTTATGGCATTGGCGTCCTGCCAGGTGCGGGTGCGCAGTTTCCCCTCTATGTATAGCTTGGTGCCTTTGGTGATGTAGCGCTCGGCGGTGCGGGCGAAATCGTCGGCGCCATGTCGGTGCTGATGATTGAGGTGATTCATCCGTTCGTTGTCCGGATGACCGATTTGCTGCCGGATATTGCCGTGATCGTTTTGGCCGTTGTGCTGGCCGTCGTGATGGCGGCGGACACGGTCTTTACGGTGGTGAGCTTTAAGGACTTCAACAAAAAGCTGCAGGAAATCCAGACGTTTATCCATG
>CADFRV010000008.1 GCA_902836725.1 Muribaculaceae bacterium | reverse complement strand
CGATATGGGGCTTAAATTTTGCACGCCACCTCCGGCGGCTCGCGGGGATAATATTGTTATCCGGGAATATAACGCATATTGATTGTCTGTATGGTATAGATGGACAAGCCCATGTTGTATAAATGCGCTTCAACACATTGCGTATCAGTGGACAATTGGTGACTTAGGCGTTTTTACCGGACAGCAATAATAAAAAAATCGGTGTGTCAGGAAATGCACGAATTCTGACACACCGATTTTGTGATTTCTGCGGAAGGGAAGTCACTCCTCCTTCTGACCAGGCTTGTCATCATCAGCCTGCTGCTTGTTGGGACGCGGACATGGAAGAGTGAAGACGAACTCAAGGCCCCCACCCTTGCGGTTGCGCACTGTGATGGAGCCACCCATTGTAATGATACTGCTTTTGACAATAGGTAGTCCGAGACCGGTACCACCCGCCTTTCGTGACCGCCCTGAATCCACACGGTAAAAACGGTCAAACAGATGCGGGATATGCTCTTCCCCAACGCCGGTTCCGTTATCGTAAAACGCAAATGTCATATAACGGTCGTTGCGTCCCAGAAGATCTATGCCCATTTCTGTACCTTGCGAATATGCGGCACTGTTTTTGATCAGGTTCTGGAGTACCGAATTAAGCAACCCCTCGTTACCGAGAATATTGCAATCCACAGGGATATTATAGTGGAAATCCATGCCGTGTATAATACCGGACTTCACTATATCGTCGGCAAGTGTGAATATTGTGGAATGGAAATCGATCTCCTTGATAGGTATGCTGTTGCCTGATTCGTCAAGACGTGTCATCGTAGACAGGTCGTTAAGCATGGACACAAGACGCTCCACATTAGCCTGCGCTTTCTCAAGGAAATGTGCCCGATCCTTTTCAGGCATGTCCGGCTGATTGATAAGCATCTCTATGTATGCCTTTATTATTCCTATCGGCGTTTTCAGCTCATGCGAGATATTATCCGTGAGCATTTTTTTCATGTTGTTTTTGTCCTGAGTGGCTTTCAGGGCGATAACATGCTCACGCTCACGCCTCACATTCGCCTGCATACGCGAATTGTAAATGGCGACAATCTGTCTTGAAATCTCGCCGATCTCATCGGAAGGAAAGTCTCCCATAGGAATAAAATCCTTGTCTGATGCGGCACGCTGTGCGAAATCATGCAGAAGCGTCACATTCTTGGCCTGATGGGACGTTGTGATATAAGCCAGAAGAGTACCCAACGCCCCGACAAACATAATTGAAATCCATATGATAGGATCGATCGACGCAGCCTGCGTGATCTTTGTTGAGCGCGGCACCGCCACACGTATGTCAAGTACGCCGTCGGCCGTAATACGGCTGGAATAGTAGTATAAATTTTTTCTTTCAGCTCCGAGATCCTTCTCCATCAGACGTAACAGACGCGTGCCGTCGCTTTGGCTCACACGTCCATGCTCGAAAGCTGCCTGGGGCACTGCATAGCGCCCTTCTCCAACTACCGCGATCTGCCTGCGCGAGCGCAAGTCATATACCTGTATGACAATATCAGACAGATAGGTATCATCCAGATATTTCTTTACGAAGGCTACCGTCTGCAACAGGTCGTTGACAGAGGTCTGTGCGTCGGCGATACTGGAAGCTGCCAGGTCAATACGCTCCACAATGTTCTCACGTCTGAACCTATGCTCTTCCCTCACTACTAGATAAGCGAACCCAAGCAGTACAGCCCAGATACAGGCCGCCGCAACCAGAAAAAGCCTCAGATGATATTTTATACGACGTTTCATCCGGCTGTAAGCACTATCAGTTCACTTCAGCTTTGAACCCGTATCCGAATCCCAACCGTGTGATAATATTTTCTCCATACACGCCAAGTTTCTTGCGCAGGCGCGCCACATTGGTATCAATGGAGCGGTTCGTGACCTGTGCATCCCAGACCTGGTTCATTATTTCCGCACGTGAGTGTATGCGCTCGCGGTGGTTGAGGAAGAAATGCAGCAGATCAAACTCTGTTTTGGTAAGCCCTATGTCTTTTCCGTTTATATAGCACACCTTCTCGTTGCGGTCGAGACGCAGGTTTTTGAACGTGATATCCGGCTCATAATGCGGCTTCGGGGAAGCCACAACCACTGGTTGCTGCTGCATGTAGCCTATGGGTGTGATCGACTGGGTACGGCGCAATACGGCGCGCACTCGGGCTATGACCTCACCGATATTGAACGGTTTGGTGATATAATCGTCAGCGCCTATGTTAAGCCCCATGACCATATCGTCTTCCCCGTCAAGGGCGGAACAGAAAATTATGGGCACATTCTCGATCACAGGGTTGTTGCGCACACGCTTGGCGAAATCGAATCCGCTCAGACGCTCCATCATTATGTCCACTATCATCAGATTGTAGACAGAAAGATCATAACCCAATGCGGTCTCTGCACTATCGGCGGTATCCACTTCATAGCCCTCCTTCTCAAGATTATACTTAAGAATCTCGCACCAGGACTCTTCGTCGTCTATAACCAGTATCCGAACTCTCATATTTGATTGTTTGTAATATTATTGATCCTATGAATTATCAACATACGATAACGTAGTCGCAATTGCTACTGCAACTTTGTTATCACGTTTGATGTTCTTTATTTTCTGTTATAAAGGTAATGAGAATATATGGTTTAAATACCGCTCGATATGTTAAACAACGTTAAATCGACATATCCGCCGAACAAACCGCACTCCCCGATGTTTTAAAGGTATAGTTACTATTTTTGCACTGTGTTTTTTCATGGTATTAGATTTAAGGTTAAAGATAAATTAAAACAGGCTGTCGTGAGACAGCCTGTTTTTTCTTGTTCCAAACCCTGGCGACGAAAGAATAGCGCCCGGGGCAGGGACTGTCAGAATTTCTGCATATCAACCAGATGGCGGTAATATCCGTTCATGGCGAGAAGCTCGTCGTGCGTGCCCCGCTCCACGATCCGGCCTTCATGCAGCACACATATCAGATCGGCGTTTTTGATAGTCGAGAGACGGTGGGCTATCACAATGGTCGTGCGGCCGTCCATCAGACGCTCCAAAGCCTCCTGCACAAGTTTCTCGCTTTCCGAATCAAGCGCCGACGTGGCCTCGTCAAGTATCAGCAGCGGAGGATTCTTGAGAATGGCGCGCGCTATGGATATACGCTGCCGCTGTCCACCCGACAGACGGCATCCCCTGTCACCGATGTTGGTGTCATACCCCTGCTCCGAGGCCATGATGAAATCATGTGCGTTAGCCACTTTGGCTGCCTTTATCACATCCTCCATTGTGGCGTTTTCCACACCGAAAGTTATGTTGTTGTAAAAGCTGTCGTTGAAAAGTATAGCTTCCTGGTTCACATTACCCATGAAAGAGCGCAGATCGTGCACCCGCATGTCGCGGATATCCACGCCGTCGACTTTAACCGCCCCCTTCTGCACATCGTAAAAACGGGGCAAAAGATCCGCCATAGTGGATTTTCCCGATCCCGACTGCCCCACCAGAGCCACAGTAGCACCCGCCGGCACATCAAGGCTCACATCGTGGAGCACTTCGTTGTCGCCATACGAGAATGTCACGTTGTCGTAGGTAATGCGTCCCTGCAGATCCTTTATCTCTTTCGGGTGAGCGGGATCCTTTATAGGGTTTTCGGCAGCAAGTATCTTGTCCACACGTTCCATCGAGGCCAGACCTTTCTGGATTGAATACATAGCCTTGCTCAGATCCTTTGCGGGGTTTATGAGCGAATAGAATATGGTCATGTAGAAAATGAAATCGGCCGCATCCATATGGGAATCACCCCCGAGGATGAGTGTGCCGCCGAACCACAGCACTATAGCCACTGCTATCGTGCCAAGGAACTCACTCATGGGATGGGCAAGCGCCTGCCTGCGGGCAATACGGTTGGAAAGGCGGTAAAACTCCTGGTTCTCCCTGTGGAACCGCTCCTCCACCTTCTCCTCGGCGTTGAAGGCCTTGATAATGCGCAGGCCGCCCAGGCACTCCTCGATGTTCGACATAAGCACTCCCCACTGGTTCTGCTGCGCGAGCGACTGCCTTTTGAGCGCCTTGCCCACACGCCCCATCACCATTCCCGCCAGAGGAAGGAGAATAAGCACAAACACCGTGAGCTTCCACGACAGAAGCACCATTATGGTAAGATATACGATGATGGAGATAGGGTTCTTGAACATCATGTCAAGCGACTGCATGATGGAGTTCTCTATCTCGGCTACGTCGCCGCTCATGCGTGCCATTACGTCCCCTTTCCGGGCTGCTGTAAAAAATGAGATGGGGAGTGTCACCATCTTGTCAAACACATAGTTGCGGATATCGCGCACTATGCCCGAACGCATGGGGATTATTATATACGAGCAGAGGTAAGTCACTCCCACCTTGAGACCGGTGAGGATCACGAGGGCCGCCGCCAGACCGGCAAGCGCCAGCGTGGGACCGGCAGTATTGATCGTTTCCTGTATGTAGTAATAGAAGTTGTTGAGCACAACATCCTTCGCATGGTTCCAGTCCCATGGCATAAAGGTATAATGCACGGTAGCGTCTACCTTGAAAAGCATTTTCAGGATAGGCACTATGAGGAAAAACGAGAATACGGTAAGGAACGACGCTAAGATATTGAAAAATATGTTGAGTATTACATATTTCTTGTATGGCGGCACAAAACGCCGTATTATCTTGATAAAATCTTTCATCTGCTATGCTGCGAAAACGGGAATATGCCAGTGTCAAAGGTAAAACCCACGGCATATTCCGGAATAGGTTGCAAATTTACGATTTTTTTTTGGCCACCGCAACACTAGCCTGAGTGCGGGCACACTTCCAGGCAAACCCTCCCCATCCGGATAGAAGTGAGGCGGTGTGTCAAATTCAGAATTTTGACACACCGCCAGATTATTATATGCTGAAAAAATCAGTATCTCACTTCACAAGGTCCATGCCGCGTCTGATAGCGGCCTCGTTTACAGGTATCAGATGATGGTGACGCTCCGGAAGGGCTTTCTTAAGACCACGCACCACTGCCTCCACGGGCACGTCGGGACGCATTTTGAGCAATGCCCCGAGCAGGATCATGTTGTAGCTTTTGGCCTGCCCCATCTCAATGGTGGCCTCCATGGCGTCGACAGGCACCACGGTTATGTCGGTGCGGGTAGGTGCGCGATGTATGCCGTAAGGATCATAGATGAGCACACCGCCCGGCTTCACTTTGCTCTCGAATTTGTCAAGGCTCTGCTGGTTCAGTATGACAGCCGTGTCATATGTGTCGAGCACCGGTGAGGAGATAGGCTCGTCGCTGAGGATAACGGTGACATTTGCCGTACCGCCGCGCTGTTCTGGGCCGTAAGAGGGCATCCATGTGACTTCAAGATTGTTTTCCAGAGCTGCATAAGCAAGGATTTTGCCCATGGAGAGCACGCCCTGTCCGCCGAAACCGGCTATGATAATTTCATCCTTCATGGTTCATTCAGTTTTGTCGGTGTCTTTGATATCGCCGAGAGGATAGTGGGCGAACATGTTTTCTTCCATCCATTTGTTGGATTTCTCGGGGCTCATCTTCCACCCCGACGAGCACGTGCCCACGATTTCCACAAACGAAGTGCCTTTCTTGGCGCGTGCGTTCAGGAAAGCCTTGCGTATGGCGGCTTTTGCCTTGCGCACGGCAGCGGTAGTGTGCACAGCCTGGCGTGTCACGTAGCATGTGCCGTCAAGGATGCTCACCACATTTCCGACACGCAACGGGAAACCGTTGAGATCCACGCGGCGCCCATAAGGTGTCGTGGCTGTCTTGGCACCCTCAAGCGTACAGGGGGACATCTGGCCTCCGGTCATACCGTAGATACCGTTGTTTATCATAATGATCACGATATTCTCACCGCGGGTGCATGCGTGGATGGTCTCTGCGGTGCCGATGGCGGCGAGGTCGCCGTCACCCTGATAGGTGAACACCACCTTGTCGGGATTGAGACGGCTTACGGCTGTGGCCAACGCGGGCGCACGTCCGTGGGCGGCCTCCACCCAGTCGCAGTCGATGTAATTGTAAGCGAACACCGCGCAACCTACCGGAGCGATGCCGATGGCGTGCTCCTCGAGGCCAAGTTCGTCAATAACCTCGGCGACGATCTTGTGTACTACGCCGTGGGAACATCCCGGGCAGTAATGCATTATATTGTCGTCAAGCAGGCGCGGACGTGAATATACCTTGTTTTCAGGCTTGATTATATCTTCGCGTTTCATGCTGGGAAAGTCTACTTGTTAATGAAATCTTTTTTCAGTGCGTCGAGCACTTCCTGGGGATTCGGCACGATACCGCCCATGCGTCCGAAATGGCATACAGGCACACTGTCGCTCACCGCCAGACGCACATCTTCTATCATCTGGCCGGCGTTGATCTCCACACAGAGGATGCCCCTGACATTGCGGGCGGCCTCGCGGATAGCGTCGTACGGGAACGGCCAAAGAGTGATCGGACGGATAAGGCCGATCTTAATTCCCTCCTTGCGTGCATCCTCAATGGCTTTGAGGCATATGCGCGCTATGGAACCGAATGCCACGATAAGATAATCGGCATCCTCGGTGTATCGGGCTTCGTAACGCACCTCGTTCTTCTCTATCTCGCGGTAAGTGCGCTGGAAACGCTCGTTGTTCTTCTCCATCACAGCGGAGTCAAGCTCCAGGGAAGTTACCACATTGCGTTTGCGGCCACCTTCACGGCCAGTGACTGCCCACGGGCACTGCTCCTTGATCTGCTCGGCGGTGCGACGCGGACGCTGCGGCGGGAGCACCACTTTTTCCATCATCTGGCCCACAATGCCGTCGGCGAGAATCATCGACGGGGTGCGGTATTTGAAAGCGAGATCAAACCCGAGCGCAACGAAATCGGCCATTTCCTGCACGGTAGACGGTGCGAGGACAATCAGGTGGTAGTCTCCGTGGCCTCCACCTTTGGTAGCCTGGAAATAATCGCTCTGCGAGGGGTGGATGGTGCCGAGACCGGGACCTCCGCGCATCACATTCACGATGAGCGCCGGCAGCTCAGATGCCGCCAGATATGAGATACCCTCCTGCATGAGGCTCACGCCAGGCGACGAACTGGAGGTCATCACGGCCTTGCCTGTAGCCGCGCCGCCATAAACCATGTTTATCGACGACACCTCGCTTTCAGCCTGAAGCACCACCATACCGGTGGTTTCCCACGGCATAAGCGCCTCAAGGGTTTCAAGCACTTCACTCTGGGGGGTGATGGGGTATCCGAAGTAGCCGTCGGCGCCGTAGCGTATCGCGGCATGGGCTATGGCCTCGTTGCCCTTCATCAATTTTATTTCATCTTTCATATCATGAAGAAGTTGAGAAGTTTAAAAGAAATTTAGAGGTGGAAGATCCTAAACCCGTTCCGGATTATTTCACTATCACCTTGTACACTTCGATGCATGCATCGGGGCACACCATGGCGCAGGCGGCGCACCCTATGCAGGCTTCTTCGTTCGCAGGATAGGCGAAATGATAGCCCCTGTCGTTCACCTCCTTTGGCTGGAGGGCCAGCACGCCGCATGGACATGCCACCACGCAAAGGTCACACCCCTTGCATCGTTCTCTCTCAATGGTTACTGCACCGTGAATCTTAGCCATGTCAGTAAAAAGATTGGTTTTTCCGGTTATATATCTTAATCACGTAAAAGGCGACATCAGCTTTTCCCCAAGCCGTAAAAGTAGCGGAAAAGAGGCGTCGCTTTCCGAATCACAAAGTTAGCTTTTATTTTTTTCTTTGCAACATTTTTGAAATTTTTATAGCGAATTTTTTATATATCGCCAATCCTTGCCCTCTGTGGGGAGGCATGTGCCCCTATTTCATAACATTTGCATCATTGTACGGGCAATCAATCCCCCACATCGGTTCCCGACGATACAGTCGCACATTATTTAAAAGGATTTTGCGAAAATTTGCATCACGGGAAATTTTTCGTAACTTCGCGGTTACAATCAAGTCACGTGACAACGTCATGCCATTTTTTTGGGACTGACTGACCAGAATTAAAACAAGTATAAACTAAACCGTTACCATGAAGAGACTGTTACTACTGCTTTTCTCTACCGCGGCGCTCACATCTGTCGGCGCGGAGAAACTCACCGGAACCCCAATCGGCACCCAGAAGTGCGTAGACTATGCCACCGGGCAGGAGTCCACGACCGTACATACCGTAGAAACATTGTTTGACGGCGATTTCGACACCTATTTCGCCACTTTCGAGCGCTCCTACACCTGGGGAGGCCTCGATCTCGGCACCCCCCACGTAATAGAGCGTGTGGGCTGGGCGCCACGCAATGACTATTGGGAAGGTGAAGACCGTGTTAAAATGGCTGTGATACAGGGCGCCAACTCACCCGACTGGCTTGATGCAGTGCCTCTGTACATCATCACCGAGAAAGGCACCGTAAACCAGATGAGCTACGGAGATGTGAACTGCTCCAAAGGATTCAGATACGTGCGTTACGTAAGCCCGTCGAACGTGCGATGCAATCTTGCCGAGCTTGAATTCTACGGACATGAGGGAGAAGGTGACGAATCACATATGTTCCAGTTCTCCAACCTCCCCACTGTGGTGATAAACACAGTTGACTCACAGGAGCCTTACGACAAGGAGCACGACATCGTGTCAAACGTGATCATTCTCAACAACAACAGCTACGACACCGATGCCTCCGCAACCGTACGCGAACGCGGAAACTCGTCGCGCACACATCCCAAAAAGCCCTGGCGCATAAAATTCGACAAAAAGCAGAATGTGCTTGACGCCCCCGCCAAAGCTAAAAAATGGACACTGATCAACAACCACAGCGACAAGACCCTCATGCGCAACATACTTGCGTTCGAGATCTCACGCCGCATGGGCATCGAATTCACCCCCTATTGCCAGCCGGTTGACGTAGTGCTCAACGGTGAATTCAAAGGGTGCTACCAGCTTTGCGACCAGGTTGAGGTAAATAAGGGACGCATCCCCGTCACCGAAATGGAGGAGACAGATATCGAAGGTGAGGCACTCACCGGAGGCTACCATATCGAGATCGACTCGTATGCCGACCAGGAACCCGAAGGCACATGGTTCACATCCGAGAGATCAGGAATACCTGTGACAGTAAAAAGCCCCGACGACGGCGGCACACCCGAGCAGTTTGCCTATATCCATGACTATTTCAGCCAGCTTGACAAACTCGTTTTCTCAAGGACTTATTCCGATCCGGCCATAGGCTACCGCACAATGCTTGATCTGGATTCTTACCTGAGATACTTCATCTGCCAGGAGATAATCGGCAATGCCGACTGCGTATGGAGCGTGCATATGTACAAGGAGCGTGGCGACGACCACATTCATGCCGGCCCGATTTGGGACTCCGAACTTGCCTTCGACAATGACAGCCGCGTATATCCGACAAACAATCTGAGGGAACTCGTGTCGCTCAGCGGACGCGGACCTATTGCCAACGGCATGCTCAGTTTCCATAAACGCATATTCAATTCCGACAGCAAGGCAAAGGCACAGCGATCACAGATCTGGTCTATCGCACGCAACGAAAACGACCTCAACGGCGAATCGCTCTGCGCATACATCGACAATTGGGCGGAACAGATGAAGACCTCGGCCGACCTGAACTTCATGCGCTGGGATGTGCTTGGCAAACATATCTTCACCAACCCCCGCGCCGAGCAGTCGTTCGAGGAAGCTGTGGAAAATCTCAAGACATACATCAAAGAGCGTATCCCCCGCCTTGACGAAAAATCGTTCCTGGACTACGACCCCGAGGCTGCATCCGTAATACTGCCGGAAGCTGACAAGGAGATAGCCCCAGAACCCGATCTCGTTATCGTGGGCGACCGTGTGGCTCTGGCCGACGGAGGCGCGTTCAGCATATATACCATCGACGGCCGTCTCTGCTTCAAAGGGAAAGGCACAAGCTCATCGCTCATGCCCGGCATCTATATCGTGCGCACCGAAGAAGGGGCATCAGCCAAATTCTCCATCTGACCGTAACCGATATAACACTGAATATTACAAATCAGTAAAATAGACAATCACATAGTTTGCCGACAAGAATAATTTATAGTATTTTTGTCGGCAAACTTCATTATCACACCATGAACACGATTAGAAACAGAATTCTCGTATCTGTCGTATGCCTTGCAGGGGCTTTGCCGGCCATGTATGCCTGGACCCCCGAAAAAGGCAAACTGTATGAGATACATAACGAGAAGGGGCTCGTACTTGAAAATCCCAATGCCAGTATTTTCATCGCGCAACCGGTTGAAGGGAGCGAGGCGCAGGTCTGGCAGTTCGTTCCCGTGGATAACCGTCCCGACCTTTACTGCATCCTAAGCCCCGTCACCGGAATGGCCATCGACAACGGCGGCCAGGGAGCAAAAGAGTGCGACGCCATAGTATGGCCGCTGAACACTGAGAACCCCAACCAGCAATGGCGCATCACCGACGCCGGCAACGGATATGTGACCATCACCTCCGAACTCACTGGGTTTAATCTCGGTTCAAACGACGAAGCTCCTGTCGGAGATCCCGTGCGCCACCGGCCGGCCACAGGGTCTGCAGGACAGAAATGGAAAATCGAGCATTCCACAACCAAAATCAAGAGCGAGACATTCCGCACCTCAAGCGACAAAGACTGGGAGAACGAACGCGTATTCGCCATCAACAAGGAACCCGGGCACGCCACATTCATCCCATATGCCAATGTCACGGAAATGACTGCCGATCCCGCATACGGCCATCCCTGGGAACGCACGAACTCCAGCCGATTCATACTGCTCAACGGGAAATGGAAATTTATCTGGTCAAAAAAGCCTGAAGACCGTCCTGCGGATTTCTACAAACAGAACTACAATACCTCCGGATGGGACGACATCACAGTGCCGTCAAACTGGGAAATGGAAGGATACGGCACACCTATATACACCAACATAACATATCCGTTCAGAAACAATCCCCCCTTCATACAGGGACAGCGCGACTATACCACAATCGAGGAGCCCAATGCCGTAGGATCATACCGCCGCGACTTCACTATTCCCGCCGACTGGAAGGACAAGGAGATCTTCATACATTTCAACGGCGTATACAGCGCCATGTATCTCTGGATAAACGGCAAAAAGGTGGGATACAGCCAGGGAGCCAACAACGACGCCCGCTTCGATATCACCAAGTATGTGCATCCGGGCAAGAACAGCGTGTCGGTGGAGGTATACCGATGGTCTGACGGCAGCTATCTTGAAGACCAGGATATGTTCCGCCTCAGCGGCATACACCGCGACGTATATCTGGTGGCGACCCCTAAGGTACAGCTCCGCGACATGTACCTCACATCCACGCTCAACGACCGCTTCGACCATGCCACACTCAACGTAAAGAGCAAGATACGCAACCACACCGGGAAAAACGCCCCGGCGTCGGTGCGCGTGTCGGTACTCGATGCCGCAGGCAAGCAGCTCGCCAGGTTCACTACCCCGGAGACCAAAGTGGCTCCCTCGCAGGAGATCGCCGTAGAGGGTGTAGCCGAAATCCCCTCCCCCGCGCTCTGGTCAGCCGAGACCCCCAACCTCTATACCGTGAACCTCGAGCTTCTTGACGGTAAAGGGAACGTGACAGAAGCCACCAGTCAGAAATACGGTTTCCGTAAAATAGAGATACGCGACAACAAAGTGTATATCAACGGCAAACTCACCCTCTTCAAAGGCGCCAACCGCCACGACACCCATCCCAAATACGGCAAGGCCATACCTGTGGAAAGCATGATAGAGGATATCCTTCTGTTCAAACGCCACAACCTAAACACGGTGCGCACCAGCCACTATCCCAACGATCCGCGCATGTATGCCCTCTATGACTACTACGGACTGTATGTGATGGACGAAGCCGACCAGGAATGCCACGGCAACCATTCGATCACCAACAAACCCTCCTGGGAGGGCGCATATGTGGACCGCGGCGTGCGTATGGCCGAACGCGACAAAAACCACCCGTCGGTTATCTTCTGGTCGCTCGGCAACGAATCGGGTGGAGGAAGCAACATCACCGCCGAATACAACGCCATCAAGGCAATCGACAACCGCATCATCCACTACGAGGGGATGAATGACCAGGCCGACATAGACTCCCGCATGTATCCCTCTATCGAAAGCATGATGGAGACTGACCGCCAGAACCGCGGCAAACCGTTCTTCCTTTGCGAATACGCACATGCCATGGGCAACGCCATCGGCAACCTCGAGGAGTACTGGGACTACATCGAGAACCATTCACAGCGCATGATCGGGGGCTGCATCTGGGACTGGGTAGACCAGGGACTCAATAAACAGGGTGAGCCTGAGGACCATTTCTATTTCGGAGGCTCGTTCGGCGATTACCCCAACGACAACGATTTCTGTATCAACGGCATCATCACCCCCGACCGCCGCGTGACACCGAAACTGCTGGAGGTAAAGAAAGTCTACCAGTACATCGGATTCAAGCAGACAGATACAGACAAAGTAGAGATCCTCAACAAATACACCCATCTGAACCTCGACGGTTTCTATCTCGAATACACGCTCATGGAAAACGGCATACCTGTCTCCGAAGGCACTGTCGATTTCCCGTCTGTAGCGCCCGGCGGCAAAATAGACGAGACCTTGCCCCTCAGCCAGAATATGAAGGACAAGGACGCGGAATATTTCGTGAACTATGAGGTGAAACTAAAAGATGCCACTATCTGGGCACCGAAAGGACACGTGGTTGCCTCCGCGCAGTTCGCACTCAACGACCATCAGAACGCACCCGCCGCATTCGACGCCACATCTGCCGAAATCAAGCCGCTTGACATGTATATGGAAGGACGCCGTTTCCTGCATGCCGAAAACAACACTGTGCGTGCAAAATTCGATAACCGCACAGGACGCCTCGTAAGCCTCCGTTACGGCGACCGCGAGATTATCCACGGCATGGAAGGCCCAGGATTCAACTGGTACCGCTCCATCAACAACGATGTACGCGACTGGACCGACACACCTGTCGAGGTCAAGAATTTCACATATGAACTGGCTCCCGACGGCAAATCCATCAGAGTTGTCACCAATCTCGAAGCCACAGTAGGATCAGCCAAAGTGCCCCACAGAGTGGAATACACACTTTACGGCAACGGCATAGTCGATATCGACGCCTCTTTCACACCGTCCGAGCACTCCAACCTTCCCCGTCTGGCACTTCAGACATTCCTGAATCCGGCTCTCGAGAATATAGAGTGGTATGGCCGCGGACCTATAGAAAACTACCAGGACCGCAAGAATGCCGCAAACGTCGGTCTCTACAAGAGCACCGTCGACAATATGCGTGAATATTACGTGCGCGCCCAGAGCATGGGAGGACGCACCGACGTGCGCTGGCTCACACTCACCGACAACAACGGCAACGGCATACGCGTCACACCCGTAGGCACCATCGACTTCACGGCACTGCATTACACCGATCCCGATCTCTGGAATGTGAAATACGGCCATGACCTCGACAATATCCGCCGCGCGGAAGTAGTGCTCAACCTTGACTGCGTGCAGCGCGGTCTCGGCAATGCCAGCTGTGGCCCGGGGCCCCGTCCGAAATACAATATCGACGGAGGCAAGACATACAGCTATTCATTCCGCATCGAACCCACGCAGACCTCAAAGTAACATAACCACACACTCTTAAATAATCTACCGGCGCAAATCCCACATAACGGAATCTGCGCCGGTCTGCTATGTCATATCCATAATCCGCACGACTTCTGTTGCCGTCCCCGCCGAGGCCCGGTCTCCATATTGCCGCCGGTAGATATTACTGTCGGTAAATCTCACCTGTCGACAATGAGAGTGAGCACGCCGGAAGGATCGTAGCATACCTGATGGAACACCGGATCAGCCACATCAAGCCTGTAACCGGCCGAATCATGGTGCACACCTTCCACACTGTTCTTGAAACCGTTGTGTTCAAGCAAATGGAACAGCTTGCCGGGCACCACGGCTTTCAGCAACACCGGCGCGAGGGAATAATTCCTGGGAGCGGTGATGTCCACCAGCTCTCCTTTGGAATTGAATTCCATCTCAATGCCGTCGGCAAGCGCTATCTGGAAATCGCCCGATGTGAAGGTCTTCTCGCATTTTACCACGGCATGCCCGTCGCAATGCTTCTGGAGAAACTTACGTGCCTTTGACGGGAGGCTCGAGTAATCCACACTTCCGGAAACCACAGGGCCCACGCCTGAAAATCCCATAGGTATCTCCTCCGCGCCCGCACGTGGCGCAATGTATTCATATGCCGCATTATCCTGCGCTGAGAGATGAATGCAAAATACAGATGACAATATCAATGCCACAACCCCGATGTAGTGTCTGAATTCCATAATCTTTTTCATCGCCTCGATTTTTTGATGAATAAATGCTCACAATTCCCCTGTCCGTGGGACAAGGATTTTTTCAGGCGGAATATATATGAAGGACTATCGCCATACATATACTTCCGTCTGTAATTGAAACATGTTTGTAACATCAAATGTTCACCGGACCATCATACTCGAGACAGCTTACCGCATGGAGGGAATATAGCCACCGGAAATATGGCGTGTGAAGAGCGGCGCGCTATATCTCCCCTGCCACGCTTACACTATCGGCACCATACTCGCGCCTTCTGTTCTCGGCGAACAGACGACGCTCGGTTTCAGAGGGAATGCGCCGGTTTGTGCTGCCGTTGCGCACGAACATATTGCCGTCTGTCATTGCCACAGCCGTTGCCGACGGTTTTACAGAAACAATGAAAATCCATTTGCCGTTGACATAATCGAAATCGCCACGGATATGCTCGGCGCTGAGATTCACCCCACGGTTCGTGCTTCCGAAATGCCGCGTGACACCGTTGGCGAAATGCACCCTGAACTTATCCTGCACGTCCACTATGTCATAGTCCTCGAAGCTGTCGTTCAGATACCTGAAATCCTCATGCAGCCCGGAAATATCTCCGTTGTCACGCACACCGATGTAGATGGTGCCTCCTGCCGTATTGAGGAATCCACAGATCTCCTCCATAATCTCGGCCACCTGCCGCGTCTCGTCGGCATGCATGCGGGCACCGGCAGGATATATCAGGGATGTCTTAAGCTCCACCACATCGCTTTCGTGCGGTATCACGGCGTCAGTAGAAGCAGGACGCAGATTGAGTGTCCTGAAAATCTCCTTTTTCAGATTCCTTCGTTCGGTATCGGTCTGATGTATTCCCTGCAAGAGATTGTAAGCCAGAACCTGACGTGCCAGAGAGACCAGTGACAGCGTTTCCGACCGCAACGCCACGTCGTGCAGGTACTCACACTCGTCCCACGGCATTCCGAGCAGGGAAAGCACTTTCAGCTGCACCATGAGATGGTTCACAGCCGGATCAATCCCCTGGTTTTCCACTCTTGCCGACAGATCCCTCACCTTCGCCGCATCGACACGGCCGGTGTCGGCAAAATCAGAAATAGCCTTTATAAGATCCATGCGCAAAGCGAAATTGCGCTCCGCCGCGGCATCCGACACCATTACGGCGAGAATGTGGGCGACAGCTATATACCCGTAGGTGACAGCCTGATTCTCAGGATGAAGCTGCGACAGGCAATCCACAAGGCGTATAACCTCATTTACATCCTCGTTGTCAAGGAACATATCGGCTTCACGCATGTCAGTCTCCACTATTTCACCGTCGGCACTGACATATGTGTTGCCCTCAGCATAGTCATACAGGAGGTGGTTCATCGCCTGTTCGCAATAATCCGACTGTTTCTCGCATATATCGAGCACTTTCGAAAGAGATGCATTGACGATGATGTTCGTGTCGGGCTTGCTTCTGTCACGTTCCGCGAAATTGATGGTGAATTCAACTACCGTCGATTTTGACAATCCGGGATATTCCTGCTTGGGGATGGAAAACGTAAAGCCGTCATCAGCGAGGCCAAGATAAAACTTCGCATTACGCTCTGTATCGGTAATGATCCCCTGCAGTGTCTCCCGGTTGTTTTTGAAACGGTTGGCTGTTTCGTAAATGAACGTCGACAGCCGTGAGCGCATGCTGAAACGCAGTGTCTCGTCATCCTCATCAATGCCGGTCACCTCAGCCTTGAGGAGCAGATACTCCCCTTCCTGAGCCATGAAGGTATAGTCATCGGCATTGACATGGTAACCGACGATATCCACAATGCCAATCACACCTCTGCCCTCGTAGATGGGATCCTCTATTACGCAATTGAACTCCGGAGGAAAACTTTCTGCCCTGCGTCCCGTCACCCTTACAGTCACCTCGTCACCGATGGCCGGCGACTGCTTCCTTGAGGCCACATGACGCTCACGCACATTCTTTTCCAGAAGAGCGGCCAGAGCCTCTTTCCACATGCGGCGTATACGCCCCATATTGTGTTCATCAGAGCTTATGCGCTCTTCAAGTCTGCCCGGAAGAATGATCTTTATATCCCTGTCCGGGAAAAATTTCGCAGGGAGCACATTGCGCGCCGTGGACGGATTGTCGGAGCGGCTGATCACGATATCGGAATCGACCATACGCAGACTTATGCCCCCGCCGTCGAATACGGCCGATACCATGGCGCCCTCCCCTTCCGTGTCGGCCGTAAGGCGGGTGGTACACAGGATGGTAATGTTTTCCAGATCTCCCCATGAAAACTCCAGACGGCTGTCGCATCGGTCAAGAAGCGAGTCAAATGCCTTTTTGATAAGACGCCGCGAATTTGTCACATTACCTTTGTTGAAAAGCGAGGCATACCGGTAAAGCATGGCGCGGTAAAGTCCCCACCGGGGAAAATCTATATCGGTAGTCAGCAGCAGCTGCATGGCGATGGCAGTGACAAGCTCACGCAACGCACTGTTGTCGGCATATCCTGAAAAACGGTTCTCGTTGCTGATGAATATGTCGAGCATCTCGATGAACGCCTGGCTGAAAAGCTCCATGAAGCTCCTGTCGGCGTGCCGCGCAAGAATCACCTTGAAAATATCGTTTATGTATGTGCGCACCCACACCGGCTCTATTCCAAACAACGCCATCACTATGCGCATCTTCCTCTCCGGCTGGTATATGTAGCCGGTAGTGGAAAGACTGTCTACAACCGATACCACAAATTCCTCGGCAGTACCCTGCTCCTTGAGTGTAAGCGCTTCCACGTAGTCACCGGCATGGGTGATGGTTCGAGATATGCGCACCCTGGCGTCGGCGCGCTCCCTCTCCCCGAAATCGGCCAGATAGGGCGAATTTTCTATAAGCCGCGTACAGATTTCAATAAATGCCTCTATCAGCCTGATCTGGCGCGGGTAACGCATCGTAACCCATCCCGGCAGTTCATTCTCTACTATTTCAATAAGTGTGAGTACCCATCGCGGATTGCCCGCCCTGGCCTGAGTGAGTGCCGGCGCGAGGGTCTCGTTATTACGAAATATCCTCCTGAGCAGCCTCGCTTCCGGCCGGTGTTTTATAACCAACCCGCTGATTTCTTCCGGAGTATAAACCGTAAGCAGCCTGTCGTTGCCGTCATCAATAACTGTAAGTTTAAGATAACCCGGCTCAAATCCGTCAACCCGGCATTTAACCGTGCTCCCGCGTTTTAATGGCGCCGACGCCGATGTGGGCATACGATGATTAATTCCTTCATTATCATCAATTAAAGTCTGCATGCCGTTATATCGCTCGCTGAGCACCCTGAAAGTATAAATCTCCCCCTGGCGGTAAACCTGTGGAAGCACCCATTCAAGATCCTGCTTAAGCTGTCCACCCTTATAAAAACATTGCAGTTCTCTGGGGGGAGCTGCTTTTTGGAATTTGTATGCCTGTACCTGATAATTGTTTCCTTCATGCTCCACCGTAAGATAAGGGCGGCCACGGTCTATAAGCACTCCCATCTCCACTACCGGAAGAGTATATTTCTGATTTTCAACGAACTTCATATGACAATGATATTAGATAAACTGTAAAAAACATATAATTCCAATCACCAGGCACTTGAACCGGACGCGCCTGCGGCGGAAGATTAAATTAAAAGGCGGAACCAGCAAACAGGATTCTTGCAATCCCGGTACTTGCGGTTCCGCCTGTATCATGATTTCCTAATTGTTCAGAGTATTGCCCGGATATGCGTCGAGGGCGTGCCGCAAGGTATCGATAGCTTCGCGCAGATCCTCACGGCTCAGCACATAAGCGATACGGACTTCGTCGCGTCCCATGCCGGGGGTGGTATAAAAGCCGGACGCGGGAGCCATAAATACCGTCTTCCCGTCGTGCGAGAATTCCTCGAGGCACCATGCGCAGAACTTGTCGGCATCATCCACCGGCAGACGTGCCACCGTATAAAATGCGCCCATAGGGATAGGGGAATATACACCGGGGATCTTGTTCAGCTCGTCGATCAGGAATTTACGGCGGTCCACATACTCGTTGTATGTCTCAAGCATATAGTCTTTCGGGGTATCTATCGAAGCCTCCGCCACTATCTGGCCGAGCAGAGGGGGGCTGAGACGTGCCTGACAGAATTTCATCACATTACGTTTCAGTTCCTTATGCTTTGTGATAAGTGCGCCCACACGTATGCCGCATTCATTATAGCGTTTCGATACAGAATCGATAAGCACCACCTGCTCCTCTATGCCGGGCAGATGGAAAGCCGAGATGTATGGCGCGCCAGTGTAACAGAACTCACGATATACCTCGTCGGAGAAGAGGAAGAGATCATGTTTCTTCACCAGATCACGCAGCTGAAGCATCTCTTTCATCGAGTAGAGATATCCGGTGGGGTTGTTGGGGTTACAGATGAGGATGCCTTTTGTACGCGGTGTGATAAGCTCCTCGAATTTTTCCAGAGGGGGCAGCGCGAATCCCTCGTCGATCGACGAGGGGATGGTTACGATTTTCGCGCCCGCCGATATGGCGAACGCCATATAGTTGGCATATGCGGGTTCAGGCACGATGATCTCGTCGCCCGGATCCAGACATGCCATAAAGGCGAACAGCACCGCCTCGGAGCCTCCGGTGGTGACAATGATATCATCCACGTCCACATCTATGTTGTAGGTCTTGTAATAGCCGCGCAGCTTCTTGCGCAGAGACATCAGTCCCTCCGAAGGGCTGTACTCCAGAACCTCACGGTCAATAGCCCGCACAGCCTCTATACCTTGCGGCGGCGTGGGGATATCAGGCTGTCCGATATTCAGATGATATACCTTTATGCCGCGTTCCTTGGCCTTGTTGGCCAGAGGCACCAGACGGCGTATAGGGGAAGCGGGCATCTCTGTTCCCCGCTTTGATACTTGTGGCATATATTAGCTTGTTATTTTTATAAAAAATATTCCTGTGAAATCTATAAAAGCAGTGTAACGGATAAGTCAACCGACAAAATCACTTAGAATCAATAAATTTACAATACTGATTGATTTCGTTGACTGGCTTAAGCATACAAAAGTACACATTAATTTGTAAATAGGAAAAAAGATCTCCGGGAAACAGATCCGTAATCCGTATCCCGGAGATTATGCTGATGCCATATCAAGACAGATGACTTAACGCACTGCCACTTTCACAGTCACGCTACCGGCACGCACCAGATATATGCCTGCCGCTACAGGAACCGAGACCTCACCGGCTGTGGCGCGGAAAGCCGCCACACTGCGGCCGTCGGCTGCATGGATGCTGATAGCCTCTCCAAACGCGCCGGTCACTTTGATGCAGCCGTCGGAGGTGGAGACTGAAACTCCCGATTGTGAAGCCACTTCTTCTACACCGGAAAGATTCAGAAGAACTCCGTTTGACAGCCGCGACTCACCCTTGTCATAGACTACGGTGACATGGTATGTGCATTCCTTGCCGGAAGGAGCGTCGGTATCGGTGAACACGCACTCACGCAGAGGCTCGGCATTAAGTCTCACACAGTCGCGGTACACATTGTAACCTTCCACTTCCAGATCGGCATAAAGATCTGCCGGTATATAGGTTATATCGTCAATAAAGAGCGCGAACTGGTCGGGCGACGTGCAACGCACTGCAAAATACCTGGCGCCTTCCGGAAGAGAGGCGGAATATTGTGTCCATTCATACGGGATGCCGTCAAATGCCTCAACGAGTTTGAAATCCTCAGGATAAAGGCTTCCGGTGGAATAGAGTATCTCAAACGACTCATGGGCGTAGCTTGCCGACGATCCACGGCGGCGTGCCCACAGCGACACTTCCTGCGCGTCGCCACACAGTGCCGGAGAGATCAGCCAGTCGTCGTTATTGTCACCGGCGCAGCATACCGATGCCAGATACCTGTGGCCACCATCGCGCGACACGAAGTTGGGATCATCCGCGAAATTGCTGTTGTCGATCAGTATGTATGCGAACGGATCGCCGCCGTGAGGCATATTGTCGATACCGATGCCGTATGTTCCGCGCCCGTCGCGGTCCACGAGGGTCCAGTTCCCGAGATCGCTGATGGTAAACGGATCATAGTCCTCGAAATTCTCGGTTACAGGCTCCGGTTCGGCAGTACTGAGGTTTATAGCGCTCCAGGTGAGCACCACCCCTGCGGCACTCTCCTCACCTGCGAGATCTGTGACGGCAGGATAAGACAATTTCGAGACGAGGGTCTGTGCGGAAGCTGTCCGGTTATCTGCCATATTCTGATCGGCATCAAATTCTATCTCGGCATGATAGTTTGTAAAATCGCCGAAAAATACGGTGGGCGTCTGTGTAAACTCCACAGTTCCCCTTGCGAAAGCATCCAGACGCGGTCCGGCGACAGACTCCACCCGTTCGCCGTCGCGATACAGCACCACACTGTAGCCTTCGGCCGGTTCCATTCCGGCGTTGCGGAGTGCCACTCCTATAGTGGCAGCCTCCCCTACTGTCATTTTGCCTGGCACAGATACTGACACTGCAGTGAGGTCATGCAGCACACCTTCCTCCACATTTATATTGTCGAGCAGGATGTGCGCCGCGCGGTCACCTTTTGTCTGATAGCTGAAAAGGATCTGCACGGTTTTTCCGGTCATACCGCGCAAGTCAATATTCGCCTTGGTCCATCCGTTTCCTGCTGCTATCGGGAAAACACTCTCCACAGGAGCACAGTCGCAGATGGGTATAACGCTTACAGACAACTCGTCGTCCGTAGGCAGAGAATAGTAATAGAACGACAGCCACGGATTTTCACCTTTCACCGATATTTTTTCGGAAAGGAGGGAGAAACTGTCTCCCGGCAGCGTAGGCGCGAATTCGGCATATCCTCCATCCCCGTCCTGTGGACCGGGGTCGATACCCGTCAGCTGCCACTGGCCTCCCGTGCCCTGCGGTATGACAAGATGCCACACGGCAGAGGCGCTCATGCCGGAAAACGACTCACGGAAAGGCATTGCAGTGGGAGTTCCCACTATAAGGCTGCTTGTGCGCACACCTTTGTAATATGGCAGAGCACCTGCTTTGGACTGTGCGGTAACATAATATAATGCCTGCAGCTGCCCGTTGTTCTCGGCAATGGCACGGAATGTTATGGTACGTTCGGTTATCCCATCCTCTATCAGCACGCCATAGGGACTGTAGAGATTATAGGTAAGATCGTCTGTATTCAACGGATATCCCAAGAAGTCTACATCAGGAGCATCCCACCGCAAAGTAACCATTCCGGGATCAGTACCTTCAAAGATGGTAATGGCTGTGGGGGCGCCGGGGATGTTGACACCTACAAAAGTGGATACATCGGCAGGGAGCCCCATCCCGTCGCTGTTGTAACCCAACACAGTATATGTATGCTCACCCTCGGCCACATTGTCGTCAACATACACCATGCGGGCTCCTATCGCGGGCGCGTCAAAACGCTTTATCTCCACACCGTCGCGCTGTACGGCCACATGGTCCAGAGCCGTGAGTTGCGCACCGCACAGATCCACTTCGGGCGTGACAAAAGAAACTGTCGCTTTCAATGCGCCGGAATTGTCTGCCACCGCCGTCAATTCCGTTGGAGCGCCTGGGGAACTTACAGAAACCCCTGCGGCGAGCACTATATCGTCAAGAAAAAGAGTGGCGCAGTCGCGGTCGCTGCAGCCGTGGAAACCGATATAATATACTCCGGTTTCGTTTACGGTGACATCAGCCGTGACTGTACGGAATGTCTTGTCTGCCACATCAAACTGTTCCACCACAGTCACCGTCATCCCTTCCACCGAGGGCTCGGCTCCCAGACACACTTCCAGACGCTCCGGATAGGAAGGCAGCGCACATGCAGTTTTAAACGACAACGGGTACTTCTTACCGGCCTCAAGTATCAGAGGGGGTGTTATCAGCCAGTCATCCATCGCTTTGGCACTGTTAAACTCCACTCTCGCATGGAACTCGCTGTCTACAATCCATGTCTTGCCGTCCTGATTGGAATCAACCACCGTAAAACGGTCAAGAGCACCCGCCCGGTCTGAAAAATCCTCGCTGAAAGGAGGAGCTGTCGCTTCAGGAGCTGCAAACGCGGGGAACAGGGATAGCGCGAATGCCACTCCGGAAAAAAGTCTCTTTATACCCATTGTAAAAATTACGTATAATATATTTATAACCAATATTTATGCATATTAACATGGCAAAGATACGTATTCCAGTTTACAAGTAAGGGGAAAGCCACAAAAATATTTGCAATTCCAATGATAAAGATGTAACTTTGGTGCAATGATCCTCCCTCAGACAGGGAATAATACCGAAAAATATGGATACACAAGAAAGCCGTAATCTCATTGATGCGGTGAAAATAATAACCCTTCCCAGAATACACGATCCCCGCGGCAACCTTACTTTTGTTGAAAGCGGCTCCCAGATACCATTCAACCTCAGCCGCGCATACTGGATCTATGACGTGCCGGCCGGAGCTGAAAGAGGTGGCCACTCCCACCACGTGATGTCACAACTTCTTGTTGCTGTCGGAGGGAGTTTCAATGTGAACGTATGCGACGGAGAAAACTGGCGCACATTCACCCTCAACCGACCCTATGAGGGACTGTTTATTCCACCTGGCATATGGCGGACGATAGACAATTTCTCATCAGGAGCGGTATGTCTGTCATTGGTTTCCACTGCTTATGAAGAGTCTGACTATATCAGGGATTTCGAAGAGTTCAAAAAGATCTGCAGAAAAAAAGCTGAATGACACATCTCCATAAAAAGTATGAATTTCT
>CADFRV010000007.1 GCA_902836725.1 Muribaculaceae bacterium | reverse complement strand
GCCGATTTCCTGTGCCATATAGCCGCCACAAGGCGCAAATATCTGGTGCGTTACGGGGAGCAGAACGTATTGCACAGGCGTGCGCGCACCGTCTCCATGATAAGAAAATCCCCGTTGCTGATGCGGGTTCTCGGGCGCCTGGGAAACGCCCGCTGAAAAAGCGGCATACCGCTATTTCACCATGGCGAGGAAAGATGCCGGGATGGGGGTGGAGAATTCAAGCAGCCTGCGGGTGATGGGATGCA
The DNA here is from genome assembly GCA_902836725.1 of Muribaculaceae bacterium. GTDB lineage: Bacteria > Bacteroidota > Bacteroidia > Bacteroidales > Muribaculaceae > UBA7173. Next base: position 24,957 of record CADFRV010000007.1, on the reverse strand, counting down.
CGAACGAGATAGTGCGCGCATGGAGCGCCAGACGGTGGATAGGGGATGTCTTGGCGCCGTAACGGCGGTCACCCGCTATGGAATAGCCCAGATCATGCATGTGCACGCGTATCTGGTTCTTGCGGCCGGTCTCAAGCTCCACTTCGGCCAGAGTGTACCCGTTGGCGCTTTTTATTGTCTTGTAATTGGTGACAGCGAGCTTACCCTCGGCGGGATTCTCGGTGGAATACACCAGATGCTGCGAGTTTTCGGCAAGATAACTGCGCACCTCCCCCTCGGCAGGATTGAGTTTGCCCTCCACCACACACACATACTGGCGGTGGCGCACCATATTGTTCCAGTTGTGCTGCAGATGCTCCTTCACCTCCACACTCTTGGCCATTAGCATCAGGCCGGAAGTATGCTGGTCGAGGCGGTGCACGATGAAGAGCATGTTGCGCGGATCCTTGTCTTTCAGATACTGGCGCACGATGCTGTATGCTGTCCCCTCCTTTATCTTGTCATTGCCAACTGAGAGAAGGCCGTACCCCTTGTTTATCACGATGATATCGTCATCCTCATATACAAGCTGCACACGGCGGTTATAAAACGTGATGAAAGCGCGGGTGAGGTTCACCTTCACTTCATCGCCGCCGGCGAGAGGGGCGTCGAACTGATGTTCCACCCTGCCGTTGACCATCACCTGGTCATATTTGAGCAGCTCCTTCACGTTGGTGCGCTTGCGGTCGGGCATCGAGGCCATGAGAAACTCAAGCAGCGGCCTGGGCTCCCGCACGGTGAAAGTGAGGACAGTATCGGGTGTGAAGCGGCGTTTTTCCGCTCCCGGTTTTACGGCAGGTTTTTTCATCGTTTATGACGTTGTTATGTAGCTGTTTAATAATCCCGGCAAAGGGAGCCATTATTTTTTGCGGGCGCGTGGACGCTTCGGCTTGGCATCGGCCGACGAAACGATCTCCATGCACTCCTCACGGGTGAGAGCCGAGGGATCCTCCACAGTCTTGGGTATCTTGTAGTTGCCCTTCTTATAGGAAATATACACACCGTAACGGCCGTTGAGGATCTGAAGATCAGGATCCTCGTCGAAAGTCTTCACGATCCTGTTGGCCTCGGCGGTCTGCTTCTCCACAATAAGCTCTATGGCTTCCTCGAGCGTGATATGCGCGGGAGACATATCTTTGGGAATAGACACGAATTTTCCGTCATGCTTCACATAAGGGCCGAAACGGCCGATCGCCACCGTCACGTCCTTACCTTCGTACTCACCGATATTGCGCGGGAACTCGAAGAGTTTGAGCGCTTCCTCAAGTGTTATGGTGCTCACCGACTGCCCTTTGAGCAGCGATGCGAACTGAGGTTTCTCGTCTGTGTCACCACCCCCGAGCTGTATCATCGGACCGAAACGGCCGATCTTCACGGAAACAGGTTTGCCGGTAGAGGGATCGGTGCCGAGCACCCGCTCCCCTACCTTGTGCTCCATGCGCATGTTCATGGCGCTGTCCACTGTGGGATGAAACTGCGAGTAGAATGTCTTTATCTCGTTGTGCCAGGGGAGCTTGCCCTCGGCTATATCGTCGAATTTCTCCTCTATCCGCGCCGTGAAATCGTAGTCGAGGATATCGGGGAAAAACTCTGTGAGGAAAGCGTTCACCACCTCGCCGATATCGGTGGGTATGAGCTTGCCACGCTCAGAGCCGACTGTCTCGCTGCGGGTTACCGAAGAGATCTTTCCGTCGCGCAGGGTCAGCACCTCATAGTCGCGGGGGGTGCCGGCCTTCTCCCCTTTCTCCACATATTCGCGCTGCTGTATGGTGGAGATGGTTGGGGCATATGTCGACGGACGGCCAATGCCGAGTTCCTCCATCTTTTTCACAAGCGACGCCTCTGTGTAGCGGGGTGGCTGCTGTGTGAAACGCTCTGTGGCGGTGACACTAACCGGCAGCATGGCGTCGCCCTTCTTCATCGGCGGGAGAAGTCCCTGGAGGTTGTCATCGTCCTCGTCATCGCTGCTCTCCATGTAAACCTTAAGGAAACCGTCGAACTTTATCACCTCGCCGGTGGCAGCGAAATGCTCCTGACGTGCGGAGGTGGCGATATCCACCGTGGTCTTCTCTATCTCGGCGTCGGCCATCTGAGAGGCGATGGTACGCTTCCATATAAGCGAATAGAGGCGTTTCTCCTGCTGTGTGCCGTCGATGGTCTGCAGATTCACATATGTAGGACGGATGGCCTCGTGGGCTTCCTGCGCCCCCTTCGATGTGGTATGGTAGTGGCGCACTTTCAGGTAGCGTTCTCCCAGTGTGGAGGTGATCTCCTTCTCAAGGGCGCTTATGGCGAGGCTCGAGAGATTCAGAGAGTCGGTACGCATGTAGGTGATATGTCCAGCCTCATAGAGCCGCTGCGCCACCATCATGGTCTGCGAGACAGTGAAACCGAGCTTACGGGCGGCTTCCTGCTGCAGCGTAGAGGTGGTGAAGGGGGGAGCGGGAGATTTCTTCACGGGACGCACGGTCACGTCGGTCACACTGAAAGCCGCCCCGATGCAGTCGCTGAGGAAACGTTCGGCAGTGGCCTTGTCGGGAAGACGGCGCGACAGTTCGGCGGTCACCACAGTGCCGTCGGGAGCCGTGAATTCGGCGTTGACCCTGTAATACTGTTCAGGCACGAACTGCTTTATCTCGTTTTCGCGCTCCATTATAAGCCTCACAGCCACAGACTGCACGCGTCCGGCCGAAAGAGCCGGCTTTATCTTTTTCCAGAGCACCGGCGACAGCTCGAAACCGACAATGCGGTCAAGCACACGACGTGCCTGCTGTGCGTCCACTAGGTTGAGGTCGATGCTGCGGGGGTGCTCGATGGCATGAAGAATAGCCTGCTTAGTGATCTCGTTGAAGACTATACGACGGGTATTTTCAGGCTTCAGGCCGAGCACCTCGTAAAGATGCCATGCTATAGCCTCCCCCTCGCGGTCCTCATCGGAAGCGAGCCAGACCATTTCGGCCTGCCGGGCGTTTTTCTTCAGTTCGGCCACAAGCGCCTTCTTGTCATCCGGTATCTCATACTCCGGTTCGAACCCTTTGTCCTTGTCAAGGGAGAAATTTTTCTTCCTCAAGTCGCGGATATGGCCGTAGCTCGACATCACCGTGAAGTCGGGGCCGAGAAATTTTCCGATAGTCTTCGCCTTGTGGGGAGACTCTACTATGACGAGGTTCTTAACCATGGTGTTTCTTTTGAGTATGGATTGGATAATCGGGGACAAAATTACAGAAATTTTGCTTATCTCACAAAAACACTGCAATGAGCGTTCTTTATATGACAACAACACAACCGCCAAAAAGTGCAGCGGCGTGGCTCTTCGCAGAGTTCATATGCCCCTGCAGGAGCTGTGGGCAGTGTCCGGTCAATCGTGTGACCAGATGAAACGGTAATTGAACCGCCTGTTGGGCGCTGTGTCGCCGGCTGTGCAGAGATCCGTCACATCACGGAGCGACTGCGGATTGTCGGCCCATTTGAAGTCGAACACGATGCTCTCCCCCTGCAGGCCGAGGAGTTTCCGGGGAATACTGAGTTCAAGCTCGTTTCCCTCCACAGCATAGTGAATGTCGGCAGTCTTCACCCAGTCGGCCTTTGCCTCATCGTAGCGCATGAGCGTCGTTTTCCGGTTGCCTGACACCTGCCGGTTGACCACGAAGTCATACCCGTGCCACCCGGTGGAACTGTCATTGTCGCTGTCTATGAAAAGAAGCATCCAGTTAGGATCTGTGGGGGAGGTAAGGGCACTGTCGGTCAACGCATAAAAATATATATCATGCTTGCCTACGGCGACTTTTGCCTCCACAATGTCGTTGCGGCCGGTGGTATCGGCATAATGGTGCCCGGCGTAACCGTTATGGTCGCGGTGCCATACGTCCCCTCTGGTATCGAAATAATATGACACCACATCCTTCCAGTCGTCGAAATGTCCGTCGACAGCCATCCGCCTTGTGCCGGCATGCCTCGGGATCGGGCGGGAGCCTTTGTAGCGGCGTATGTTCTGTGCCATCTGCATGTAATAGTTGTCGGAACAGATACCTTTCGCCGGCTGAATGGTGCGGTTGAACTCGGCGTTGTACTGGTCCACGAAATAGAATGTGTTTTCATTACGTCCGAGGAAAGATGCGGGGCCGTGGGGCTTGCCGTCGGGGAAAAGCCCGGCGGTATACTTCCCTGCTGTCCACTCGTTCCAGTCATTGAGGTAAATGAAATCGGGATCGACGGAGAGGGCCTCGTCCCATCTGTCTTGGAAATATATCCCGTAAGCCTCGGGATGCTCCACGGTTTTCCCAAGCCAGGGCACATACGCGCTCTCCACCAGATCATATTCGTTCAGCGGCGGCTCCCCGGTCTCCAGACGCCAGCATTTGCCTGTGACCGACATGGGATGCTGCCCGGCAGTGACCGCCATCTGCTCTACGCGCCCGCGATGTGTGGCCGCACGTTTCAGCGGCTCGCGCCTCCCCACGGCAGGATCGTTCATCTCATAGCCGAAACACCAGTTGTCTTCAGTGCCGGCATAAGGCTTGCCGCCCCATTGGTCGTAACCCCACCACATATTGCGCATCGTGAAGAAATCCTTCACCTCGCGGGTATAGTCGCGGTAGAATTCATCGGCATAATCGGGATCGCCGTAATGCGGATGGGACGGATCTGTAGCCGCCTGCGGGTCGTAGTTGGGATTAGGGTTCGCAACTCCTCCCCCGTTGGCATCGAGTTCCGGCCTCATGTTGCAGAGGAGCAGCGGCTTGCCATCCCAGTAGAACCAGAGGTCGCTGAATTTCCCCTCACGGTAATAGCGCTCGAAGATCTCCTGCGTGCGTGTGATCACCGCACCGTTGTAGCTCCAGAAACAGACTTTCGGCACCGGGTTACCCTCGTTTTTCATCTCCTCGAGGGCGGTGAAAAGCTCGTCCCACTCTTTCCAGTAGCACACGGCATTGGTGACATCAAGTATTATGACATCAACTCCGGCATCGGCGAGCATGGAGATATCCTTACGTATCACATAACGGTCGGCGCTGAGGAAATATCCGGTTTCCGGCTCCCCCCAGTGGTAGCTTCCCATATTGCTCGGCGGTCCCCACAGACCTGTGGCATCGGTAAGCCTTGCCTGCGGATCAGCCTCGAGAATATCGGTCACATCCCGGTAACCGGCGGGGGAATCATACAGGAATTCCTCATGCCAAGTGATATAGAAAATGCCGACAGTGCGCGGCTTACACTCCCGGGAGGTATCTGCCGACGGCTCCGGCATAGTGCGTCCAAGGCCGTCTGTGGCCACCCAGGTGTCAGACATAAGATCGCGCGGCGAGGCTGTGGCGCACCCGAAGGCAAACGACGCCAGCAACAATGAGCGCCAAAGTTTTTTCATGGTAAGGTATATGGTATGATGATGGCATTCAGACTTCGTGACGGAGAGGATAGTTGTTTCTCAGAGCCTCAAACGAAGATTTGTCGGCACGCAGCCGGGCGGTATCCACGAATGGATCGTAAGAAGCGGTTATCCGCTGTGCAAAAAGGTCGGGATCGTCAGCGGTGCCCGCTGCGGCGGCTGACGGAGCAGCGGCCTCTGTCGCAGCGGCAAGCGCCTCCTGCCCTACGAAACGACGCAAAGCGGCCACACATGCGGCCGACGCTCTCTGCTTGCCCTCGATGGAGTATCCGGCGATATGCGGAGTGGCGATGGCGGCAAGCTCAAGCAGTTCGGGAGAAATGGCGGGTTCCCCTTCCCAGCAATCCATCACCGCAGCCTCCACACTTCCCTCTTTCAATGCCTCCACAAGAGCCGGGTTGTCAACCACCGGGCCGCGGGCGGCATTTATGATCACAGGCTTACGCGAGAGGGAGCGGAAGAAATCACGCGAGGCCATATGGAACGTCCGGTCCTCACCCTCACGGATCAACGGGGTATGGAATGTGATTATGTCGGCCTCACGGGCTATCTGATCAAGGGAGACAAACGGCTCGGTACCCGCCTCAAACGGCGCACCGGTATTCCATCCTCCATCCCTGCGCTGACGGGGAGGGTCACATGCGAGGACACGCACGCCAAGATGTTTCGCCCATTCGGCGACAATGCTCCCCACATGTCCCAGTCCGACGATACCGATGGTTTTTCCGTGCAACGACGGAAACAGCCTCAGAAGAGACGCCCATACATACTGTGCCACCGCCGGAGCGTTGCATCCCGGGGCGCTCACTGTAGTTATGCCGTTGGCGGCACACCAGGGGAGATCGATATGGTCGGTGCCGATGGTGGCAGTAGCTACAAAGCGTACGTTGGAACCGGCAAGCAGAGCCGCGTCGCAGCGTGTGCGTGTGCGCACGATCATGGCATCGGCATCGGCCACCGCCCCAGGGGTAAATTCATCCGGGGCAAGCCTGACGACCTCCCCGAGATCATCAAGTGCATCCCCGATAAATGGTATATGGGATTCAATGAGTATTTTCATAAGGCAGAAAGTGGGTTAGAAGTTAGAAGTAAGAAGTAAGAGCATGAGAAGTCAAGCAATAATACTATTATTATAGAACATATTATAGAACATTATTGCTCTAGTAAACAGAAGATTTCTTGCTTGACTTCTCATGCTCTTACTTCTTACTTCTTTTTACTTCTTACTTCTTTATTTTCATATCCCCCACACATACAATGCGATATAGCCGGCCATTATCAGCAGGAGGGGGATATAGGTGCGGCGCTGGCGGCGGTAGGTAAAGAAGTGGGCTATCTGGTAGGCTACCAGAACGTTGAGCAAGGGGATATAGAAAGTGAAATTGTTGAAGTTCAGGAGGGCGAATATCGCGGTGGCACAGAAAAGCAGTGTAAGGAAACCGTTGAAAGCCCTCACACGCGAATTGTAGCTCAGGATTTTCAGAAGGTTGGCAACCACGAAGATTATACCCAATACGATGGTGATGCCGGTGGTGACAAGAGCCTGCACCATATCGGCCGAATCAAACATCGACCAGGCAGGAGTGAGAAACGACGTCTGAGGCGTCTGCAAAAGCGTCTGAGGCTCCACAATTCCGAAACCGAGTACAATCCATGCCGGGGTGATAAGTCCAAGCAGAGAGGCTAAAAACGTGCGCAGACCGAAAATGCGCATCTGCACGCATCCCAGAAGGAATACCGGCACATAGAGCAGGCAGGCTATCTGGGTGAGAGCCTCGGCTCCGAGCAGGCAGAAGATAAGAAATACCGACCTCTGTCCGCGATTGTCGGAATACACTGAAAACAATGTGCCGACGCACAGCATCACTGTCAGCACAAGCATTGACCCGCCATAAAACTGGCCGAGCAGCGACGGTAGCGCCACCTGCATGGCCAGAAACATGGTGGCCACAAGCGAGGTGAGGCTTCTGAGCACATTGAAAGCCCTGTTGATATAGACCGTGAGCAATGCCACGGTAAGGCTGACGGCGAGATTCATCACTGCCGAAACAGGACCGAAACTGAACCAGAGATTGGCACTGGGAAGCCCCCATCCGAGATTCCCCACTATGGGCGATACAGAACCCCGCTGCCATGCGAACAGACAGCAAAAGCATGCCACAGCCATCATCAGGGCTGTGGCTCCTCTCTGGTGCAGAAATGAGGTGATATGTTTTTCAGACAACATGGTGGGCGGGGATGAAGGAAATTAAGAAATTGAGAAACAAAGAAATTTAGAAAATCAGAGGGATCAGAGATATCAGAGGAATCAGAGCCATCAAGTTTCTCAATTCCTCTATTTCTTGTTTCTCTATTTCTTAATTTCTAAATTTCTTTTTTCTATTCTTGCCTGACTTCTAATGCTCTTGCTTCTTACTTCTAAATTTCTTATTTCATCAGATCGCGGCCTATGTCGCGGCGGAAATAGCTGTCAGCGAACTCTACCTGTGAGGCGGCGGCATAGCTGCGGGCAAGCGCGTCGGGGATGCTGTCGCCATAAGAGGTGAGTGCTATCACACGACCGCCGGAGGTAAGCAGACGGCCGTCGGCGTCGAGCTTGGTGCCGGCATGGAAGGGGATAGTCTCTGTCACCTTCTCGAGACCTGTGATCTCAAGACCCTTGCGGTATGAGCCGGGATAACCGCCCGATACCATCATCACAGTTACCGCGGTGCGGGGATCCACCTCCAGGGGGGTGTCGCCGAGATTGCCGGCTGCAGCTTTGGCCATCAGCTCCACAAGATCTGATTTTATGCGGGGCATCACAACCTCCGTTTCCGGATCGCCCATGCGCACGTTGTATTCTATCACCATCGGCTCACCCTCCACGTTGATCAGGCCGAGGAAAATGAAGCCGCGGTAGTCTATGCCACGCTTGGCCAGCCCCTCTACAGTGGGGCGTATTATGCGTGTCTCAACCTTCTCCATGAAGGTGTCGTCGGCGAAAGGCACGGGGCTTACAGCGCCCATACCGCCGGTATTGAGACCTGTATCACCCTCGCCGATACGCTTGTAGTCTTTGGCGACGGGAAGAATGCGGTAACCGCCATGGCTGTCTGTCAGCACGAAAACGGAGCACTCGATACCTTTGAGGAACTCTTCGATAACCACAGTCGCGGAACTTGCGCCGAACATGCCTGAAAGCATCTCCTTGAGCTCGCGTTTCGCCTCCTCGAGATCATCGATGATAAGCACACCCTTTCCTGCGGCAAGACCGTCGGCCTTGAGCACATAAGGGGGGCGCAGTTCCTCGAGAAAACGGTATCCATCCTCAATGGTGCCGAGTGTGAAGGAGCGGTAGCGGGCGGTGGGTATGCCGCACTCTGTCATGAATTCCTTTGCGAAATCCTTGCTCCCCTCCAGGCGTGCACCCTCGCGCGACGGACCTACGACAAGCAGCTCCGGCATAACCTCGCGGAAATAGTCTGTGATGCCTGCCACGAGCGGATCCTCGTTGCCTACCACCAGCATCCCGATGCCGTTTTCCTTTACAAATGCCTCTACAGCAGGGAAATCAAGGGGTGAAAGCGCCACATTTGTGCCGTAAGCACCTGTGCCTCCGTTGCCCGGAGCTATGAAAAGATGGTCGCAAAGCGCACTCTGAGATATTTTCCACGCCAGAGCGCTTTCGCGCCCTCCGGAACCAAGAAGGAGAATGTTCATACGAGTTGACTGTTTGGGTTATAGTGTGATATGATGTGTTTAATACCGGTTTATTTTTCCTTGCGCTTGCGCATGGGAGGAAGCGAGGGCTGTTTGCCCACGATGCTGCGCAGTGCCTCCTCGCTGCGGCGTGCCGCAAACGGGTTCTCGCTATGCTCCTGGCGGGGAGTGGCGGGGAAATTGCGTTTACGGTCGTCGGGGCGCTCATCGCGGAATTTGCGGAATCCACCCTGCTGACGGTCATCAGACCGGTCGTCGCGACGCGACGAGAAATTACCCGCAGATTTTCCACCCGGCCTGTAGCGCTCCTCGAGTTTGTTGCGCGGCTCTTTGGCCTTGTTCTCGCGGCGCTCACGGCGCTTGTCGGAGAAGTCGCGCTCACCTTTGCGGGGTGCGCCGTCGCGCCGGAATTCACGGCGTGCCTTGCCGAACTCCTTTCTCTTCTCGGCGCGTCGCTCGGCTTTCTTGTCGTCAATCTCACGCAGGCGGTTGCCCTCGCGGCGGAAGCTCTTGTAGTCGCCCTCGAAGATGATGTACTCCCTCAGCTCACACTCTATGGAGCCGTTGAGGATGGGGAGCTTCACGCTTGGAGCAAGACCGATCTTGTTGACAAACTCGTTTTTGGCGGCGATGATCCAGGCGTGGTAGCCCTTGAATACGTTTTTCAGCTTGTTGCCGATAAGCGAGTAGAGATCCTCCATGTTCTCGGCTGTGATACGCTCGCCGTAAGGGGGATTTGTGATGAGCACACCGTCGGCGGGGGCGTCGAACCATTCGCTGAGTGGCTTTGTCTGAAGCTCTATCATGCGTCCCACACCCGCACTGCGGATATTGCGGGAAGCGATCTCCACAGCTTTGGGAGATATGTCGGCGCCGTAGATCTTGTATGCAAACTCCCTCTCGGCGGAATCGTCGTTGTACAGACGGTCGAAAAGCTCGGGATTGAAGTCTTTCCAGTTCTCGAAAGAGTAATGCTTGCGGTAAATGCCGGGATTTATATTGGCGGCGATCAGTGCGGCCTCGATAAGGAATGTTCCCGAACCGCACATGGGATCGACCAGGGGTGAATCGCCGCGCCATCCGCTGCGGAGGATTATTCCGGCGGCGAGCACCTCGTTGATGGGCGCCTCTGTCTGCGCCACACGGTAGCCGCGTTTGTGGAGGCTTTCGCCGGATGAGTCAAGCGAGAGTGTCACATCCTCGCCGGCGATATGCACGTTGATCATCACATCGGCATCCTGCAGGCGCACGCCGGGACGCTTGTCGGCGCCGTAGCGGTCCTTGAACCAGTCGACAATGGCATCCTTTACGCGATATGTGACAAAACGGGAGTGTGTGAACTCGTCGCTGAACGCTACCGTATCGATTGAAAAGGTGCTGCCCACCGACATCAGTTCCCCCCAGTTGAATTCCTTGGAGTGCTCGTAAAGCTCGTCGGTATTGCGTGCTGTAAACTTGTAGATAGGTTTGAGGATGCGCAGCGCCGTGCGGCAGCACAGGTTTGCCTTGTAAAGCATCTCGAGGTCACCCTCGAACGAAACCATTCTTCTTCCGGGCTCAACGTTTATGGCCCCGAGGTTACGCAACTCCTCAGCAAGAACATCTTCCAGCCCCTGGAAGGTTTTAGCCACCATTTCAAAATTTTCAGTCATTGTCTGTAACAGCTACTGTTTCGGGTACAAAATTACTAAAATTTTTCCAAACAGCGGGAATTGTGGGGGATGTTACTTGCTCTTTACGGCCTTAATTATGTCATCCGAAGATATCTGCATCACCGGCACTGAATCTTCGGTAAAGGTGACTGTGGAGATATACATCTCGCGGGGATGCACGGTGCCGGGGCGCTTGTGGGCATGGAATACGATGCGCATGTTGCCCTCTTTGTCGCGGAACATGGCGCTGTGTCCCACCCCTTCGAGACGTCCGTATTTTTCGGTGACGGGGAACTGGAATATCGGGTTGGCCTCGTACTTGGTCCAGGGTCCCAGAGGTGAGGATGCGGTGGCCACTCCGATGCCATATTCAGGGCAGGTGTAGCCGTTGCCGGAGTATGTCATGTAGTATGTGTCGCCGTGGCGGGTGACAAACGATCCTTCGTTCACACCCTCGAACTCCCATTTCTGGCTCTGCTTTATGCAGGGACGGAGTGTCGACGGCTTTATGGTGAGGAGATCCGGCTCAAGCTCGGCAACCCACACGTTGAGGCCGTCGTTGAAGCGGTCGAAAAACAGATAGGGGGTGCCGTCGGTATCGATGAAAAGCGAATTGTCAATGGCTTTCTCGGCAGGGAACATCGGCTCCTGCGCACGCTGCACGAACGGTCCCAGAGGGGAACGCGCCTCGGCCACACAGATATGCTCGGCCGCCGTGTAGTACATCAGATACCTGTCGCCCACACGGTATATCTCGGGCGCCCAGAACCAATGGCCGCCATATGAATCCTTTTTGGAAAGAGCCATACCCGCAGGGGACCAGTTGACAAGATCGGAAGAGGTATAGACCTCTATGCCTTCGTCGCTCATCGTGCCATAGGCATAATACGTGTCGCCGTCGAGCATTATGAACGGATCGGCAAACTCCACGCCTTGCGGCTCATCTACAGTTTTCTCCTGGGAAAGGCATACCGGCGCGGCGAGCAGCCACACATATGCCAACGCTCTTTTCAGATTCATGATGACAGAAATAAGGGTGCTTAACTTCAAAGGGATCTCAGCCTGACACCAGATCAGGCTTCCTCCGCTGTAAAGTTACGCACTTTCCGTTATTCTGCCGAGCCTTTGGCTTCAATTTTTTCGTCTGTACCGGCGGAAGAGGAGGAGAGGGAGTTGATCGGCATCGGTATCTTCACCCACAGGGCATTTGGCACAAGCCGCCACAGCCCCACAAGGATATTCCACCGCCAGTCGATCACGGCCACCCTGGCACGCCGGCGCAAGGCACGCATGATGCGGGGCACGGCATAGGAGAGCTGCATGAGCATCGGATAATTCTCGTGTGGATCGAGAAGAGGGGTGCGTATCCATCCCGGCCTTATATCGGTGAAACGTATGTCGAGCTTCTGTATGGTGGCAAGCTGGTTGAGCGCGCGCAGGTATGTCTGCTGAAATTTTTTCGAGGCCGAATATGCGGCGATATGGCCCAGACCGTTGGTTCCTGCCACAGAGGTTATGGCCGCGATCTGCCCCTTGCCTCCGCACTTGTCACGGAAATAGCGGAAAGCGGCGTCGACCATGCGCGTAAACCCTACGACATTTGTCTGCATGGTGGCGATCTCTTTCGACGGGAGCAGATTGTCGTTCTCATATCCGATTCCTGAGATATGGAAATAAACATCCATCCCTCCCATTTTCTTAATGAGGACGTGCATGCGGTCTGTAGCGTCATCTTTGGTGATATCTATATGCTCCCAACTTATCCTGCCGGGGTATCTGGCGGCAAGATCCTTCATCACGTCGTCCTTGCGGCCGGCTACTCCGATAGCGTGTCCCTCCCCGGCAAGTCTCTCAGCCACGGCCAGACCGATGCCCGAAGTTGCGCCCATTATAAATATCTTCTTCATAATCAAATTATTAGACTATCAATTACGACAAATGCGATAAGTACCTGTCCATAAAAGGAAAACGCAACAGCCACCACGGTTGTTGCGCTTTCATTACTAAAAAACCCAAACTAATAAAAATCTTTGAATATCCGGGAAAGGGTGTTACCGGCGTATGAACCGGATGGTGGCGGCTGTACCGCCTGAAACTACACGCGCCACGTAAAGTCCGGGAACGAGAGCGGCGGTGGAAACGGTGGAGTCACCGTGGCCGCTATAGGTGGCGCGGGCGATGCCGTCGGCGGAATAAACCTCCACAGTCCATGCGGCCTCTGTGCCGAGCACCGACAGAATGCCGTCGGCGGCTACTGTCAGACGCAGACCCTCAGCTGCAGGGAGAACCGCAGTGCCCGCACCGGGATTTTTGGCACCGATCTGGTCGATACATGCATAGGCCGGAGCGAATGCCTGCTTGGTGCTCTCGCGGTCGAGGCGCAGACGATGTACCTTGCCGAGGGGCGTGAGGTCAACATATTTCCAGTCAGAAACGATGTAAGGCTCCTCTTCGCTGAAATCGATAAGCATAACCTCTACTTTTCCAATAACCTCGTTTTCTTCGTTCAGTCCCTGGATCACGAGCTTGTAATAGTCCTTGTCCTCATGTGTGAATTTGGGGCAGAAGCCGTCGCCGTTGAGTGCCGAGTTGAGCAGATAGGCGGCGTTGGTGACATACATGCCGGGAACTTCCAGTCCCTCCTCGGCATGGGTCACATAGATGCGTGTGTCCGCATAGTCCATGAATGTCAGGCCATAGTTGGCGGTATTCTCTGCGCCGCCCCCTATGACGTTGCGGAACTGGTGCTGCAGTCCCTCGAAGTCGGTGCTGGTCTCGTTGGCGAAAGAGTATCCGCACCAGTAGTTGTATTCCGGCATGTAGGAATTGGTGAAATGGAGCGAGCCGCTGAACAGTGCGTCAAATGCTCCGGGATCCTCCACGAGTTTGTCGCCCGGCCATGAGGATTCAGCCTCGAGAGGCAGATCGTCGAATGTGGCAATCGTCAGCTCGCTGACATTAACGAATACGTTGGCTTTGTCTGTAGCTGTCTGACCGTCGGCAGAGGTCACAAACAGACGGTATGCCTCGGGCACTGTAGCCACAACAGAAAGGGTGGCGTCGGTGCCTACTTCCTCACCTTTGCTTGTTACCCAGCGGTAGGTGTACGGAGCCTCGCCGCCGTCGACATACGACTCTATCGTGAGGGTCTGACCCGCCTCGTAAACAGGAATGTCACGGTTGTCATCATTGTCCCAGTCAAGCATCACCATCAGCGGATCGGCAGCCTGGGCACCCATAGATACCGCGCATGCGGCACAAAACAGAGTAAAAATCTTCTTCATATATTAAATTTTAAACAATTTATATTCAGCATCGGTAATAATCCGCACTACGATAAAAAAGGCGGAAACACTCCGGTCATACCGTGGTTTCCGCCTGCGATCAATATCAGTTCGGGTAAAATTAACAAGCTGTCAGCAGCACATCCGTTCCCGGGCAGAAACGCCGGGATTCATGTGGTGGAAACAGCCGCCTTAATCCTCGAAGACAAACTGCAGGAGCGCGCCTCAGGCAACCGGTAAAGGCGCCGTGGCGACATTGAAACCATTCCGGAAAAAACGGGATAGTCCGCGACAAGGCAGGCAGGTCTTCTGACTCGTCTCCTCCCTCGGTTTCTTGCCTTCCCAAAGCTCTCCGCTCCAGTGACACGCTGCCATTATACAGCTACGGAAACCGAAAGATGCAAAACCTCAGCCGCCTCTGCGGAGGGTTTTGCCAGAGACACACAGCAGCGGGACTGTCAGGGATTCTCACCCTGTTCCCTTTTAAAGCGAGGCCACGAACGGGCGCCGCTCACCTGTTGTCGGCTGCAAATTTACTAAAAAAAGTATGGCCACCAAAACCGGCCATACTTTTTATATACAATACCTGAAAAAATGCGGATCAGTACTTCAGCAGGGAGGTAACCTCAGCGTCGGCGGGGAGATTGGCGCGGCCGTTGAGGGAGGTAAGCTCGATAATGAAGTTGATGTAGATCTTCTTCGGGTTCATGCTTTTCACGAGATTGTAGGCTGCGGCCATAGTGCCGCCGGTGGCGAGCACATCGTCGTGGAGCACCACGATATCATCCTCGGTGATCGCGTCGCGGTGTATCTCGATGGTGTCCTTGCCATACTCTTTGTCGTAGGTTGCCTTAAGGGTATCGGCGGGCAGTTTGCCCGGTTTGCGCACCGGCACGAAACCTGCGCCAAGCTCAAAGGCGAGTATCGATCCGCCGATGAAACCGCGGGATTCAATACCCACCACTTTTGTGACACCCTTGTCGCGATAAAGCTGTGAAAGGTCCCATCCGATTATGTGGAGAGCGCGCGGATCTTTGAAGGCTGTGGTAAGGTCCTTGAAGAGCACACCTTTCTGCGGGAAGTCCTGCACATCGCGGATCTTTGATTTTACGTATTCCATTTTCAGTTGTTTTGTTCTATATATGTTTTTTGAATAATCGTTTGACGGTTCGGCGGTTGCGAATGTTCCACGTGAAACAATCACATTCCGTTTCACCGGCCGCACTTAAGGAGGAGGATGCTTATGTCAGCCGGGGACACTCCGGGAATACGGGAAGCCTGGGCCACGGTAGCGGGACGGATGCGCTGCAGTTTCTGGCGGGCCTCGGTGGAGAGGGAGAGGATCCCGGAATAGTCGAAACGGTCGCCGAGACGGATAGCCTCGAGGCGCCTGATCTTGTCGGCGATCATATCTTCCCTCTTGATGTATCCTTCATATTTCAGAAGTATCTCTGCGGCCTCCACAATCTCCTCACGCCTGTCGGCGGGAAGAGCCTCGATACGGGCATCCAGTTCCGGAAGCTGCCGCGCGAGGAGAGCGATTGTAAGTTGCGGGCGCAACACGAGCGATTTCAGTTTGCACCCCTCCTTTACGGATGACAGCTCAAAGGGGGTATCCACCCATCCGTTGTCTTCGTTGATGCGGGCGAACGCTTCGTTCACCACAGCGGCCTTAACGGAATATGCGGAGATGAACTCCATCAGCCCGTCGCGCAGAGTGCGTTTCTCCTCCAGCAGGCGGAACCGCTCCTCTGTAGCAAGCCCCATGCGGTATGCCTTTTCAGTAAGACGCATGTCGGCATCGTCCTGACGGAGCAGTATGCGGTACTCCGCACGCGAGGTAAACATGCGGTACGGCTCATCCACCCCCTTCGTCACAAGGTCGTCAATAAGCACGCCGATATATGCCTCGTCGCGTCCGAGCAGAAGCGGTTCGGCAAGACCGAGGGCGCTGACAGCGGCATTCGCACCGGCCACAAGCCCCTGTCCGGCGGCCTCTTCATAACCGGTGGTACCATTGATCTGCCCTGCAAAAAACAGTCCGGACACAAGCTTTGTCTCGAGCGTATGGCGCAACTGTGTGGGATCGAAGAAATCATATTCTATCGCATATCCGGGGCGGTATATCTGCACGTCGGCAAGCGCCGGTATGGTCTTCAGCGCCTCGAGCTGTATGTCCATGGGGAGCGAGGATGAAAAACCGTTCAGATAGTATTCCTGCGTGTCCTCACCTTCCGGCTCGAGGAACAGCTGATGCTCGTTCTTGTCGGCGAAAGTGACGATCTTAGTCTCTATGGAAGGACAATATCGGGGACCGATGCTCTGGATCTGTCCGTTGTACAGCGGTGAGTCCGGCAGTCCGCGGCGGAGCACCTCATGCGTCTTCTCGTTGGTGTACACAGTGAAACAGCGCCTCTGGCGAAGCTCCCTCCCAACGTCGGGAAGATATGAAAAGTGGTGGTTATCGGCTTCAAGTTCCTGGGGCACAGTGAGATCCCAATGCACGGAACGTCCGTCGATACGCACCGGTGTGCCCGTCTTCATGCGGTCGGCCACAAATCCGATAGATTTCAGCTGCTCGGTAAGGCCGTAGGATGCCGGTTCCGATATTCTGCCACCCTCCACCATGGTGCGGCCGACATGCATCAGACCGTTCAGGAAGGTGCCGTTTGTCAGCACCACCGCCTTTGCGGTGAATGTGGCTCCCAACGCCGTTTTAAGCCCCGTCACACTGCGCGAAGCCTCCGGGCGGGAATGTTCCACATCCGCCGTCGCCGGAGCGTCTGACGGGCATTTATCGGCGTCATCCTCAAATATGAGTTCTGTCACCGTATCCTGCCAGAGCGATAGGTTGGGAGTATTCTCGAGTATACCGCGCCACAGGGCGGAAAAACGCATGCGGTCGGCCTGTGCGCGCGGGCTCCACATGGCCGGTCCCTTCGAGCGGTTTAGCATGCGGAACTGTATGGCGCTCCTGTCCGTAACAATCCCCATATACCCTCCAAGGGCATCTATCTCACGCACGATCTGCCCCTTGGCGATCCCGCCGACAGCGGGATTGCAGCTCATCTGGGAAATCTTGTTAAGGTCCATCGTGATAAGGAGGGTCGAAGCCCCGAGGCGCGCGGCAGCAGCAGCAGCCTCGCAGCCGGCATGACCGGCTCCCACCACTATTACATCATAGTCGAATCTCATTTCTGAAACGTATTGTCCTGAATGCTTCTTAAGAGGTCAAGGGCACGGTTCTCGTTCATTTCCATGATCTCGCGCTCGCCGGGGCCCTTGTCGTTTATGCCGCACAGATGAAGCACACCGTGGATTATGACACGGAGCAGCTCATCGTCGTATGTCACCCCCTGCAACTCCGCATTGGAGCGCACTGTATCGAGCGAGATCACCATATCGCCGCGCAGAAGTTTGCCGCGGCAGTCGTCGAAGGTGATTATATCCGTGTAGTAGTCATGCTGAAGGAACTCCCTGTTTACACGCAGTATCTCCTCGTCGTCGCAGAACATATACGTCAGCGTGCCGACGATACGTCCGTAGCTGCGGGCGACTTCGGTGATCCAGCGGTCCATCAATCCGTAGTCCAGTACAGGCAATTCCACACCTCGTGAAAGCCATTGAATCTTGTCATCCATAACTTTTGGTTAACCTTGCAAAGATAATAAAAAACTGTCAGCCGAAAAAGATGTAGGCGGCCAACACCCCGGCCACCGAGCCGGCCATATCGGCAAGCAGCGCGTAGCCCACGGCATAGCGGGTTTTACGCACTCCGACAGAGCCGAAATAGACAGCCAGCACATAGAACATCGTATCGGTGCTACCTTGTATGGCCGCGCTCACACGGCTCACGAACGCATCGGGACCATACGCCGCCATCAGGTCGATCATCATGCCGCGCGAACCGCTGCCGCTCAGAGGCTTCATCAGCGCTGTGGGGAGCGCTTCCACCCACCCCGTATCAAGCCCGCAGAACGCCACAGCCGAAGTGGTCCACTGGGTAAGGTAAGTCATGGCTCCGGAAGCGCGGAACATACCTATGGCCACAAGTATCGCCACCAGATAAGGGATGATGGTGACAGCTGTCTTGAACCCGTCGCGCGCACCCTCGATGAAGGTCTCATACATATTGATACGCCTCCTCAGCCCTGCACATAGAAACATTATTATCACACTGAACAACAAGAAGTTAGCTATAAACCCGGAATATTTCTCAACACGGGCGCCATCCATGCCCGAAAAGAGCCAGACAATGAAAGCAATCACAGCACCCATGCCGGCAAGCCACCCCAGAAGCACCGGATCGGTAAGGCGTATACGCTGCTTGAGGCAGAGCGCCACTATGCCTACGAAGGTTGAGATAAAGGTGGCAAGCAATATCGGCAGGAATATATCGGTAGGATTGGCAGCCCCGGCCTGCGCCCTGTACATCATTATGCTTATAGGGATAAAACACAGTCCCGAGGCATTCAGGATAAGAAACATTATCATGGCGTCGGTGGCAGTATCCTTCTGCTTGTTGAGTGTCTGCAGCTCCTGCATGGCTTTCAGGCCGAGAGGAGTGGCAGCATTGTCGAGGCCGAGCATATTTGCCGATACGTTCATGAATATCGATCCCATTGCCGGATGTCCTTTCGGCACACCGGGAAAGAGACGTGTGAAAAGCGGCGCGATCATTTTTCCGAAAAAGTTGATCACTCCGGCACGCTCGCCGATTTTCATCAGCCCGAGCCAGAGGGAGAGGATGCCGGTAAGACCGAGTGAAATCTCAAAGGCTGTAGCCGCCGAACTGAAAGAGGCCGTCATGATCTCCGACCACACCTGCAGGTCTCCCATCACGAGCGACCGGAACAGAGCCATTGCAAAAGCCACGATAAAAAAGGCTATCCAGATATAATTGAGTACCACTTTCTATGTTTTAACAAATTTTTACTTATCGATTTTTTTTACGCGAAACAGGCCGACATTGCCCAAAGCAGCCTTTCGCACTATTTATCAGAACATTACATTAAATATTGCCTGATTTTAACGCTCCGAGAATTAAAAATTCAGATTTATCCGGGAAACTGCCCGCAAAAAAGCGCATCAATCCGGGGAGTCAGCTGACGTAATTCGGATCATCGGCAACCGTCGCCTCACCGAGGAGCACTTTCGTAGAGGATGGCTCAAGGGAATAAGAGGAAGAGGCGATGTTAATGTTCCTGGGAGCCACATCCGAATCGACATCCCAGAGACCGCAAAGAAGATCGAAAAGAAGATCATTCGAAAACGGACGGCGGGAATTCTCTTTCAGCGCCGACACAAGACCGGGATGCTTTCCGGCATAGTCAGCACTGGGAACCACGGCAAGGGGTATGCGGAGTTTTCCGAATCCGTCGAACACCGGAGACCGGCGCCTGTCAGGCATGTCGGCGTGGTCGGAGCAATAGACCATCCACTGCAGGTTCAATCCCTCCGACGCCCGGCGGTGAATCTCGGCGAGCACCTTGTCGGTATACCGGAGCGAGTTGCGGTATGCTGGCACATATCCGTCGGCATCATCCCCTTGAGGTGCGAAATACTCCTCCGACGCGGGATAGCGGTTTGAGTAAGTGAAATGCGATCCGATGAGATGGAACACTATCAGCTTGTCGGCCACAGGATCCACTTCATCGAGGAATGGAGGCAACTCGCCGTCGTAATTGCGGCGGTTGACAGTCTGCGATGTCCAGCTCGCGCGGTCGGCAGTCTCGGCCACAAGCGTCACCGGAGTATCGTTCGCACCGATATGCCCCTGGTTGGAGAACCAGTACACTTTCAACCCGAGCGCATGCGCCACATCCACAACCGACACAGCATCCACAAACCCCTTGCGGTTATACTGGTTCATCTCAGTCAATGCCCTTGTGAGGGTAGGCACGGTCTGGAAATGGCATGAATACGCGTTGTGAAACAATATGGCATCCCCTCCGGCAGCCATGCGCGACAGCCACGGGGTGGTGCCTTCGTCGGCAGGACGGCCCGTAAATGCCTTCATATAATCGCGGGATGCAGACTCCCCGATCACCAGGATATATGTGCGCCCCCGGCGGACGGTTCCATCAGGGGCACCACTCCCCTCCCCTACCGCACTGAAGATGCTTGAAAAAATTTTCAGACCCTCCATGCGGCGGCTGCACGCATCGGCATAGCCCGCACATTCGCGCGCATGCTCCCTGTCCTCGAAATACAGCCGGGGCAGTCCCGAACGACGGAACGGGGAATGCTTGCCGTGGAACATCATCCACCCCATCCCGACGCAGTATGCCATCTCGCCGAGCCGCCGGCTCCAGTTGAGCCCATCGACGGGAGAAGCATCCACAATATTAAAATAGAAACATCCCATTACAGACAGTATGAGCATCACAAGGCCACCAATTACCGCCCACCCCGGAAAGGAACGCAGAAACTCGAGCACTTCGTTGACATCAGTATCGAGCACAAGTTTCAGCCCGTCGTGATCGACCGAAGCATGATATATGGCGAAATAGGCTACCTGAAACACCACGAGAATGAGCAGCGGCAGCTCCACCGCCGCGAACACACACCCGGTAAGGGCGCCCCATGAAGGGAAAACCGACGACAGACCGAGATACGCCCCCGAGAGGAAACCGAACAGATACATCCCGAAAGCGAAATCCATACGGTTGTCTATTTCCACACGATTACGCCTGTTGGCCACATAGTCAAGCAACGGGAACACTATCATCCACAATCCCGAAACAACCGCGATCAGCGTAAGGGGTACGTTCCATCTCACATGCCCGGCGATAATGAACGGTAGCGCCGCCAACAGCGACGCAATGCCGAAACGGGTGAGCTGCTGCCCCTTCGCACTGCGCGACAACCCCTTCGACAGCACCCTGTACAGAACCGTAACCGACAAAAACAGAAATACAGCGCCAATCAGATATGCTATATAGACCATAAGTAACTCAATATTCAAAAATCCATGCAGTAAAGACTTCTTTATGCAAAGTTACTTAAAATACCACCTCCATGGCAAGTTAACCCAAAAATAATCAGTAAATTTGCAAATTATTTGACACTAAAATGCGCATAATTTCAACCCTGCTACTTTATCTCGTCTGCCTGTCAGCCGTCGCACAAAGCGATATAACGGCACAGATCCAGCCAATATCCGCCCCCACAGACACAATCATCATCATAAACTCACCTGACACACCGGCTCCCGACGATATATATGAAGATGAGAGCGTGGTAATAGAACATGACGAATCCACCGAAATCGCCATGCCGTCGGATCTGCCGGACTGGCTGATATCGGAAAACATCAGCAAACAGCTTGTGCGGCTCGGCGACACATCGCATAAGGCGGGAATAGCGGAATTTGCCGTCCCTGCCGGTATCTTCGCCGTCTCGGCCATGTTCGTGCGCACGCCATGGCTCGTGCACTGGCGCGAAGAAGTGCAAAAGCATGTATCACAGCATGGCCGGAACAAGACAGCTGTTGACGACTGGCTGCAGTACAGCCCTATGGTTGCCGCCTACGCCCTGCATTTCTGTGGGATGAAAGGGCAGCACAACCTGCTTGACCGCACCATACTGCTGGCCATGAGCTATGCCACTTTCGGCGTGGTGAACTATGCCCTGAAGACCGCCTTCAAGGAGAAACGCCCCGACAGCAACGCCCGCAACTCTTTCCCCTCGGGACATACCGGCACCGCATTCATGGGTGCCGAATACCTGCGCCGCGAATACTGGGACACCAACAAGTGGGTGGCCATGTCGGGATATGTAGTAGGAGCGGGAATAGCCTATCTGCGCATACACAACGACCGCCACTGGATCAACGACGTGGTGGGAGGCGCGGCATTAGGCTATCTTTCCACCACATTCGCCTACTGGATATATCCCAAAATATTCCGTAAACGCACACGCATGCACCGCGATGTGCTGCTGCAGCGCATCGCGCCGGTACCCGATAAAAAGGGTACCGCGGCTCTCACCTGGACCGCCTCCCCCTTTGTCGGAGGCGGCTCTTACGGCGTGGCCGCAAGCATAGCATTCTGATACATGAGCAAGCAATGAGCACCAGACAGAAAATAGTAATAAACGGGAACTATGAACCGGTGCGCCCTCTGGCAGAGGCTGTCACAAGCTACGGACAACCGTCCGTAGCCAAGATTGTCTACAAGGGGAGGCGCAACACCCTGTTCTACATACTCCCCGGCGAAGATGCCGGAGGGGGAGCGGTCAACAGTCTGGATTTTCCGGTAAATGTAAAGGCTTTCCGGATCCCCCCGTTCCCCAACGGATATGTGTACCGCGCCTTCCGCCCGAGCAAGGCCAAACGTTCGTACCTCAACGCGCTGAAGCTCCTTGAGATGGGATTCCGCACCCCTGCTCCACTGGGCTACAGCGAGATCCACACAGGGCTGCCGCTCGGAAAACATGGCGGCATATGGCCGAAAATGACACGCAGTTTCTATTTCTGCGAGCAACTACCGTATGAGAATCTCAGATCGTGGGAAGAATTTCCCGAGCGCGACGCGCTGATCGCCGCTTTCGGTGCCGAAATAGCCCGCATCCATGCCGCAGGAATATGGTTCCACGATTTCTCCCCGGGCAACATACTGCTGCGCCGCGACGGGAAAGGGAACTATGAGTTCTATTATGTGGACCTGAACAGGATGGAATTCGGCGTGCACGACATGTCGAAACTCATGCAGATGTTCAAGTCCATATCATGGCACGACGAATGGACAGCCGTACTCGCCCGTTCCTACGCCGAGGCGGCAGGAAAAAATCCCGCCGACATATCGGCGCAGGCGGTTGCCGCGGCCCATATGTGGCGGGAAAGACATGGTGTCAAAGAGAAGATCAAACGCCTTGTAGGAAAGGCGTAATATCCCCATTCGCTGTTGTCAGTATTTGAAACTTGAGCCTCCCAGGAACTCGCGCAGGAGGCTTGTGGGGGGCACTCCCCTGTCGCCTATCTGTTTGAAATAGCTCAGGAAGCGGCGCAGACGGTATGCCTCGGCATATTCGGGCACATCGTTGGGCACATCGCGCAGTATAGCCTCCCCGTAATCCTTCATCACTCCAAGCTCGAATATCAGCGAGGAATTGAATGTGCTGTCGGCATTTTCCTGAAACGGGAAGATCCATTTCTCCTCGCCGCGGCGCACGCTCGGCCACCGGCGGATGGTCTCCACAGCCGAGGTACCGCGATATTTATGGTCGCGTATTATGCGTCGCAGCAGACGGTTGTCGGTGGTGGGGATCCAGTTGTGGTCATCGATGGAAAGTGTGGTCAGCGCCGACACATACACGCGGTATTTCATCTTCTCCTCTATGGCTGCCGTAAGTTCCGGATTCAGTCCGTGGATACCCTCTATCAGCAGTATGGAATTGTCGTCGAGACGCATCTTGTCCCCCTTGTAGACACGGCGTCCAAGCTCGAAACTGTATGTAGGCAACGCCACTTCCTCCCCCTTGAGCAGCGCGTTGAGATCGGCGTTGAACTGTGCCAGATCCAGCGCGTAAATCGACTCGAAATCGTAGTCCCCGGTCTCGTCGCGCGGAGTGGCGTCGCGGTTCACGAAATAGTTGTCAAGCGATATGATTCTTGGAGAAAGAAGGTTGGTCATCAGATATATGCCGAGGCGCTTGGTAGTGGTGGTCTTGCCCGACGAGGAAGGCCCGGCGATAAGCACTATTCTGGCTCCCCCTTTGTGGTAACGCGCCGTGATCTCATCGGCTATGGCGGCTATCTTCTTGTCGTGGAGAGCCTCGGCCACATTTATCAGATCGGCCGAACGGTTCTGCTCCACAGCCTTGTTGAGCTGTCCCACATTGCGTATTCCGAGCACATCGTTGAAGTGGAGGTAGTCGATATACGCCTCATACATTTTCTCCTGGGGCACAGGCACCGCAGGCACCGAATGGTCAGCCTTGTCGAAAGCCATAAGCAGGAACCCCTCCTTGTACGGAATCAGGTCGAACACATCAATGCATCCCGTGTCGGGAGCCAACGGACCGTAATAGCTGTCAACAACCCCGTCAAGACGATAATATGTGGTATAAAGCTCATGTATGGTCTCGAGAAGCTCCACCTTGTCGTTCAGCCCCTCCTCCCGGAAACGGCTGATGATGTCGGCTGTGAGCCGCTCCTTGCGTTCAAACGGCACACAACGCCCGGCAAGCGAGCGCATTGCCTCTTTGAGGCATGCGGTGATCTTCGGCATCCGTTCAGCGGGGAGGTTCTTGCGTCCCTCAAAAAGGCGGCAATAATATCCGTTGGCGATGGAATGTTCTATGCGGAGACGCAGACCCGGATACTCGTGTGCCACAGCACAATAAAGCATCATGCAAAGCGAGCGCACATATACCCTCTGTCCCGACCGCGACTCCACAGGCAGGAACTCAACCTGTTTCGGCCCGAATACCTGGTACTGCATCGGCTCAGTCTTATTGTTGACATGCGCGCATATAGGTTTAATACCTTCCAGGCGCGGTGCAAGCATGGCGGCAAGCTCTCCAAGCGTCTCGCCCCCCTTGATCGGCACATATTCGCCGATATTCTTACAAAAGATTTTCAATGTCGCACTCATGGAATAGATTATAAATTAAAGTAAGTAACTGTTCCAAATTATTTGTTTACGGCTCGGGGCTCTTTCATTAGTTGCTGACCGCAAACTGTTTACCGAATTGTCTCTCAGGGGCACCCATCGACTCGAGTACCCTCTCCATAGCCTCGCAGAAATAGCTTCCTTCGGCGAGACGGCCGCTTACACGCGCCACATTTTCCTTCATACGTGCATATGCCTCGTCTGATAGGGATCTGAGGCGTGGAGCTATCTCGGCGAGTGAGTTTATCGTGATCCCTATCCCCTGCTCTTCCACAAAC
>CADFRV010000006.1 GCA_902836725.1 Muribaculaceae bacterium | reverse complement strand
TATAAAATAACAATATTCCCCCAAGTGCAAGACAATCTTAAATGAAAGAGCCGTGTGAAAAGCCGCGAAAAATCATGCGTTTTTGTGAAAATTACAGAATTTATCCTTACCTTTGCATTGAGGCAACCAGTGTAATAAACCTTTTACCTCATAACCAATTTTGTACATTGCTGCCCATACATTAGTAAGGCAGCTTGAATACCATAAAAACCATACTGACTGACATGAAAAAGAGTTTTGTGATCGCAACCATGCTTTGCGCTTTGGGTGGGATGTATGCTCATGCGCAACGGCAGATTTCAAGTTTTAAGGAAATCAGGATTGTTTCCGGAAACACATCCACTATCGGAGGGGAGAAACGGACCGAACCGGATATTTATTATATTCCTCAGGAAGATGGCACTTATCAGGCCGCACGCCTCACCGTTGCGCCGAAGGATGCTCCTGCTGAAGTTACTGTGCCGTATCTCAACATGAACACTCCGGAATCCATCTGTGTGAACTGGAAGACATCAAAGAAAGAGACCGGTGCCATAGTGCGTTTCGGCACGTCTCCTGATAATCTCGACAGTTCCTGCGAGCCGGCCGTAAGATCCATCTCCAGCAATTATTTCTGGCACACGGCCAAGCTGACCGGTCTACGTCCAAATACCGTATACTATTATCAGGTCTCCACCAATGGCACCGACAGCGAAATATATCGTTTCCGCACAATGCCGCAGGCCGGCGACAAAGCCAAAATGCGTATACTTCTTATCGGAGACCATCAGCGCAACGAGAGATCCGATTACGAGTGGATGCTCAATGCCGCCCGTCAGACGGTAAAAGAAAAATATGGCGACGGACCGTTTGAGGACTATATCAGTTTCCTCCTCAACGATGGTGACCAGGTTGATTACGGAGGTGACCTCAATCTGTATGAGAAAGTACACCTCTATAAATCACGATCTGTGTCACCCACCCTCTCGAATATGACAGCAGTGGGAAATCATGAATATAAGGGGGATGACCGCCTGTATAATTACGACGGACATTTCCGCGAATACGGCAATCTGGAATATCAGGGTATTAAAAGCGGTACATCCGGCTATTATGCATACCAGACCGGTTCCGTACTCTTTGTAGTACTCAATTCCGACGATCCTTCGGTAGCGCAGAAAATGTGGGTCCGTAAAGTCATTGCCGCAGCTTCTGTTGATCCCTCGGTAGAGTTTGTCGTCAGTGTGCAGCATCGTCCGCTCTATGCAGAGCAGTACGCCGGTGACGTATCGCAATGGATGTTAGACGAGATCATGCCGATACTGTCCTCAACTCCGAAGCATGTGCTCAATTGCGCCGGACATCACCATCTGTATGCGCGTGGCCAGATGACTGATTCTCCCGTATATCATATAATAACTGGTGGTGGCGTCGGCACCTCGGCCGAAGGCTACGAGCAGCTTTGGGGGAAGACACCAGATAATTTCAATCACGACGAGGTTCAGAAGACAATCGACCACTGGACATACCAGATCCTCGAATTCGATCCCGAGACACGCACCATGACCGTAGATTGCTATTCTATCGGTAACTCGCGTCTGGCTCTTGATAATGAACTGGTGGATACTTTCACCCGCACTATTGATGCCGGAGAAATCCCCGCCCGTCCTGTGATCGCTCCCGTGGATGAGACGGTGACTCTTCCTTATACTTTCACACAGTCTACGGCCGATGCCGCATCCCCGTATGCTGTGCGTTATCAGATAGCATCTGATGCGGAGTTCAAGTCGACCGTTATTGATAAGGTTATCAACGCTGAGGATTTTTATGGCGCTACAGAAGATTTCCGTCCTCTTGACATAAACAAGGATCTTGATCTGAAGAAGTTTACTGTAGAGAACGGCGATCTCCCCAATGGCACATATTACATCCGTGTCTGCAACCGCAATGCCAATATCGAATGGTCTGAATTTTCAGAACCGGTAAAATTTGCTGTTGAAGGCGCCGGTGACCCCGCTACTGTAGATCTGGGAGGCCGTTTCTTCCATACCGGCACCCAGTTGCATCTTACCTATGGCGGTGCACCGCTCAATACTGATGCCTGGGTCGGAATATATAAGGAACATTACACTCCTGGAACTTCCGACACATCCGATCTGTATGAATACACCAAAGATGCCTCAGGCAGTTGGGATTTTACGATAAATACTCCTGGAGCCTATTTCGCTGTACTTTTCAAAGACGGTGGTTATACAGAGATTTCTCCGCGTGCATACTTCGTCGTGAGCGACAACTGCGATGACTCTGCCACTCCGTCTGTTTCCACCGATAAATTTGTGTATGAAGTTGGTGACCCCATCGTCGTGCAGCTTGAAAATGCGCCTTGCATTTCCAAAGACTGGGTAGGTATATATACTTCTACCGTAGCTGTCGTCAAGAATGGCAAGTCACATTCCTACGCATATGCCGGAAGTGATCCTATGGGTACTGTCACTCTTAACGTTTCCGGAAATTTCAACTATACAACCCCTGTGTCAGACGGTCTGTATTATGCGACATACTGTATCGCTGACCAATATTACGAACCGGTAGAGAGAAGCTATTTCATCGTTGGAAAGCCTGTACTTCTCGAGACTGAGAAAAAAGGATATCACTCAGGTGATGAAGTAAGATTCGTATATGAAGGAACTCCTGCATGGGATGGTGTCACACTCTCTGTATATTCCGGTGAGACACTGATTGCCGATATTCCCGTTGCCGACAATGGGGGAGTTGTTGGTTTTGAGGCACCTGCAGAAGGCGTTTATGAGGCTTGTATCCGCACTGCCGACGGAAAGGAAATATCACCCCGCATCGGTTTTACTGTCGAGAAGGCTGTCATAGATGCATGGATGAGCCGTCTTGAAGACAATGCATATCTGCATCAGGTCTCGATTCCCGGCACACACGATGCTGCCACAGGCAACGGCACTACAATGGATTCTTTTGCCCGCACTCAGGAACTGAGCCTTGTAGGGCAGTTTGAAGCTGGCATACGTGCTTTTGATCTCCGCCCCTCTGTTTCCGATGGGATTTTGAAGATATACCACGGCATAGTGGAGACAAAGGTTACATTCGACGAGGCTTTATCCGCGATTTGTGAGCAGCTTGACAATTATCCTACTGAATTTGCTGTGGTTGTTATGCGCCATGAGGATGATCATGAGAGCGCGTCCGACAAAGAACTCTGGAATGGACTGGTAGAGCAGACACTTGCTGATGAAAAATATGCAGGCCGTTTTGTTGACTTCACAAATACTCTTACTGTAGCTGACGTGCGTGGAAAAATTCTGTTGCTCAGCCGTGACAAATATGCGACTAAACCTGTTGGCGGTTTTATAACCGGATGGACACACAGCGCAGACTTTTCAGAGCAGGGCAACGGACGCGTTACAGGCACCAATTCCAGAGCATATGCCCGCCTCCATGTGCAGGATTTCTATGAGACACGCAATGCGATGGATAAAAAACTCAGCGCTATCAGCAACTTGCTTGACCATTCTGTGAAACTCAATACATCATCCTCGCACAACTGGGTTATAAACCATACTTCCGGTTACTCTCAGACAGGTCTCTTCGCCACAGCTGATGCTTACCGTCTCAATGCCGCTTCTACCAATATCGCTGTAGTTGACTATCTGTCTGACGAAGCCAATGCGGGTCCTGCCGGCCTTGTTATGATGGACTATGCCGGTGTGGATCGTTCAGGTGATTATGATGTTAATGGCCACAAGCTTGTTGATGCCGTCATTGGCAACAATTTCCGTTATACAATGCGTGGCAAGAGTTCCGGTGTCGAGGATGTGGCTGTAAGCTCCGAAGATGATATTGCC
The DNA here is from genome assembly GCA_902836725.1 of Muribaculaceae bacterium. Lineage (GTDB taxonomy): Bacteria > Bacteroidota > Bacteroidia > Bacteroidales > Muribaculaceae > UBA7173. The sequence continues at coordinate 22,441 of CADFRV010000006.1, read as the reverse complement.
ATCGTCGCAAACGGAGAGGTGCGTGCAAATGGTCTGATAGAGGTCTACACCACAGGAGGCGTCCTCTATGCTACAGGCTACGGTAAAATCTCTGTTACCGCTCCAGGCATATACATTGTAAGAACCGCCGGTGCCGCCTGCAAGATGGTTGTCCGTTGATCGATAGTGCGCACACGCATCTATAGTGCCGACACGCGAGTGGAGGCTCTGACAAATGAATCTTCCCGCAGGAAGCACTCTTAATAATAACTGCGCCCGCCTTAGAGATTGAAAAGTCTCAGGCGGGCGCGTTGTATGGATAATTCCGAAAAAATAAGGATTATTTTTTCAGCTTTATAGGCCGTGGATTTACACCTTCCTTTGTCATTTTAACCGGATTGATACGGCCGTTCTTGTCAAAAGTCATGCGGTCGATGCAAGTGACACGGAAATCGCGTGCAGTCTCTCCGGCAGGGCGGCGGTGATACACGATGTAGTATTCATCTGTATCTGGCACCTGGATTACAGAGTGGTGACCTGCGCCGGTTGCTATCTCGGGATCCTGTTTCAGGATTACCCCTTCACGTTTGAACGGACCGAACGGGCTGTCGGCTATCGCATAGGCTACGCAATAGTCGGGGCCGCCCCATCCTCCTTCGCTCCACATGAAATAGTATTTTCCGTCGCGTTTGAACATGAACGGACCCTCCACGTAGTTTTCAGGGGTTACCTCTTTGTAAGTCTCCCCGTCGGGGAAGGGCACGAGCGATTTGAAGTCATCGCTGAGTTTCACGATATTGCAGTGGCCCCATCCGCCGTAGTACATGTAGTAAGTGCCGTCGTCGTCAAGAAACACAAACTGGTCTATCGGCTGTGCGCCGTTTACAATGTCGTTGATCAGAGGTTTGCCGATATGGTCGCGGAAAGGACCGTCGGGGCGTGTGCTCACGCCGACACCGATACCTCCGATTTCCCCCTGGTGCACATCGTTGGCACCGAAGAATATGTAGTACTTGCCGTCTTTGCGCAGGGCGGCGGGAGCCCACATGCATTTGTGCGCCCATTTCACCTCGGTAGTATCTATCACCGAGTGGTGGCGTGTCCAGTTCACAAGGTCTTTCGACGAGAAACAGTCGATGAACGTCTGGCGTTCATATTCGTCGCTCCATGTGGGATAGATCCAGTAAGTGTCGTCATAAACCACACCTTCCGGATCGGCATACCACCCTTCGAAGACCGGATTGGCTCCGAGGGCAACCGCCGGAACTATGCCGGCGGCCGCCACTACGGATCCTATTATGAGATTACGTAGTTTCAGCATCGCTTATTTTTTCTTTTTAGACTGTTGTTTAAGTTCGTTGCTGAAAGAATAGGGATACGATTTCTCGTCTGAACCGCGTTTTACGTTGGGCTTGTCCGACATCTCGAAAGTGATGTAGGCGCCGCGGTCAAGCTGTGCATGTGTGAAGTAGTTGAGATCGTAGGGGGCGCCGTTGACCATTACAGCATCCACATAGCAGTTCTTGCGGCTGTTGTCCGGAGCTGTGATTACCACTTTGTTCCCGTTCTCCAGGTTCAGTGTCATTTTCTTGAAGAGGGGAGTGCCGATGATATATTCGCCGCTGCCGGGACATACTGGATAGAATCCCATGGCGGAGAATACATACCATGCGGAGGTCTGGCCGTTGTCCTCGTCGCCGCAGTAGCCGTCGGGGGTAGCGAGGTACATCTTGTCCATTACCTCGCGCACCCACTTCTGCGTCTTCCAGGGTTGGCCGGAATAGTTGTAGAGGTAAAGCATATGCTGTATGGGCTGGTTGCCGTGAGCATAGTTGCCCATGTTCATGATCTGCATCTCACGGATCTCATGGATCACAGCCCCGTAGTAGCTGTCGTCAAACAGTGGCGGAACTGCCATCACCGAGTCCATCATCTGGTTGAATGTTTCCTTGCCCCCCATGAGGTCGATCAGACCCTGGGGATCGTGGAACACGCTCCATGAGTAGTGCCAGCTGTTGCCTTCGGTGAATGCGTCGCCCCATTTCAGAGGATTGAACGGGCTCTGGAATGTGCCGTCCTCGTTGCGGCCGCGCATCAGGTTGTGTTCCTTGTCGAAGAGGTTTTTGTAGTTAAGGGCACGCTGTGCGTAGGGTTTCAGTTCCTTTTCAGATTTGCCGAGTGCTTTGCCGAGCTGATAGATGCACCAGTCGTCATATGCATACTCCAGAGTGCGTGCGGCGCTCTCGTTGATACCCACGTTGTAGGGCACATATCCGAGTTTGTTGTAATACTCGTGACCGAGACGGCCTGTTGAGGGCACCTGGGGATGCACATTGTTGGCTCCGTGTGTCACTGCTTCCCAGATTGTCTCCTCGTCGAAACCGCGCAGGCCGTTGAGCCATGCGTCGGCAACGATGGAGGCTGAGTTGTTGCCGACCATGCAGCCGCGGTGTCCCGGGCTTGCCCATTCGGGAAGGAAACCGCTCTCTTTGAAAGTGTTGGCCAGACCTTCCTGCATCTTCTCGTTCATTGAGGGGTACATAAGGTTCAGGAACGGGAAAAGGCAGCGGAATGTGTCCCAGAAACCTGTGCCTGTGAACATGTAGCCGGGCATCACTTTCCCGTTGAACGGGCTATAGTGCACCGGTTTGCCGGCGGCGTCGATCTCATAGAAGCTCATGGGGAACAGAACCGAGCGGTACATGCAGGAGTAGAATGTGCGCAGACGGTCTATGTCATTGTCCTCTACGTCGATGCGTCCGAGTGTTTCGTTCCATATGTCGCGTCCTTTCTGTTCGATTGTATCGAAGCTGTCGTTGCCGATCTCTCTGCGGAGGTTGAGCTCGGCCTGTTCGGGGCTGATGAACGATGACGCCACGCGTGCGTTCACGATCTCACCTTTCTTGGTTTTGAAGCCGATTATGGCGCCGGCATGGTTGCATTCGGCTTTCAGCGACGACGTGTCTATCTTGCCGTCAGATACAGAAGCTGTGTAAGTGAAAGGTTTGTCGAACTCGATTATGAAGTAGTTTCTGAAATTGTCGGGCACACCGCCGCTGTTTTTGGTGGTGTAGCCTACGATTTTGTTCTCGGCGGGGATGATGTTCACATATGAGCCGTTGTCAAGTGCGTCTACAACCACATATGCGTCATCTGTCTGCGGGAAAGTGAAGCGGAGCATGGCGGCACGGTCTGTAGGGGTGATCTCCGCCACTACGTCGTGGTCTGCCAGATAAGCGCGGTAATAGTAGGGTTTTGATACTTCCGCCTTGTGTGAGTACCAGCTTGCGCGCTCGTCCTGGTCAAATACCGGTTTGCCGGTGACTGGCATGATGGCGAACTGGCCGTGGTCGTTGATCCACGGGCTTGGCTGGTGGGTCTGTTTGAAACCGCGGATTTTGTCTGCGTCATACGTATAGGCCCAGCCGTCCCCCATTTTTCCGGTCTGGGGGGTCCAGAAGTTCATGCCCCAGGGCATTGCTATCGCGGGATAGGTATTGCCTGTGGAAAGTGAGTGCTTCGACTGTGATCCTACCAGCGGATTCACATAATCTACAGGCGATTCCACTGCTCCTGCGCCTGCTGCTATTCCTGCTGCGAGCGCTACGGTTGCTAAATGCTTTAAGTAGTTCATTACGGGAATTTGTATTGATAGAACACCTGTCAGCCGGCACCGTATATACGGTTCGGCTGACAGGTCTTGGTGTTACTGTTGATTATTTGTTGGCGTTCTTCTGCTCAAGCATCTTGATGAAGTATCCGCCTACGACCGCACGTGCCATGAAGCCGCGGCGATGATCATTGTCGGTGAATACCCAGTCGCTCATCGGCACACGGTCCACGGTTTCGTTATAGAAGCTGTAGAGCGGAGTGATGAAAGTCTCGAATGATTCCTGGTCGGGAGCCATTGTGGCTGTCCATACGATCCAGTCGCTCTTGGTATAGGTCTCGCGGTTGTCAAGAGGCAGGCCATATTTGTTCTGGCGTGTCTTGTAGTATGCGATCTCCTTGTCTACGATCTCTTTGGGGAATACATTCAGGCCGAGCAGTTTGTCCCATACCAGGTTGTATTTCTGGCTCCAGGTGCCCTCCTTGTCGAATGTCAGACGGTAGTGGTCGCCGTCATTGGCCATTTCTTCCCATTTTGCGGCATAGTCGCGGGCGATCTTGTTGTATTTCTCGGCTACTTCTGTCAGACCCTGCATTTCTGCCATCTGGGCGTAGGCTGCGATGGCTACGATTGCTTTGGCTGAGAGGTTCACGTTGTGTGCGAAGTGGCCGGCGAAGTCGTCGGTGCAAAGCTGGTTCTCGGGATCGAGACCGTATTCAACGAGGTAGTCAACCCATGTGGTGAGGGTTTTCCAGTGCTTCTTGGCATACTCGGGGCTATTCTCCTGCTGGCATACTGCATCGGTGATGATGATCATGTTGCCGCCCTCTTCGATGGGCATGTCGCCGCCGTATGTCTGGCCGTTGGCCTGGGGATAGGTGCCTACGTCATGTGCGGGGAAAGGTTTCTCCCAGCGGCCGCTCTCGCTGTATTCGTAGATGAAATTCATCAGGCCTTTGGCGAGTTCGGGATTGTAGTAGAGGAAGAACGGTGCGGAAGGATAGGTGATGTCGACAGTACCGATGGAGCCGTTGGAGTCGTTCTCTTTGGAGAACATCAGGATCTCGCCGGAGGGAGATTCCACGAGCTTGTGTGCGGCCAGGGTCTGGCGGTAAGCCAGGGCGCAGAGTTCGGCATATTTCTTGCCGCCGGCTGCGGTGGCGTCTTCCATAAGCTGTTTGTCGAAGGCGTAGCAGCGGTCGATCAGCTTGTCATATTCTGCATTGGCGGCTGCGAACTGGCTTCCGATGGTCTTGGAGCCGTCGCGGTTCCAGTAGGGACGGAGGTTCTCGCCGAAGTACTGGATCGAGTAGTTGTCGTCGTAGCCGATCATGATCTTGCCTGTGGCTGATTTTACTTCGCCCAGGTCGCATACAAGTGCCATCTGGCCTTCGGCGTCCTCTCCTGTGGTCTTGTCGGAGAGTTTCTCTCCCTTCACGAAGTTCGCGCGGAGGGCGTCGGCGCCGCCGATTCCGTAGGTTGTGTTCTCAGAGGGAGCTGCCATGTAGAAGTGTCCCCAGTCGATTCGCACATGGTCGCCGCGTTTTGCGAGGGTCTTCTGCTCTTTGCTGCCGCTCTTGAGGTATACGAGGCCGTCTTTCTCATAGGCTTCGGAAGCTGATGCCTGGTAGGGCTGGTCGAGTGCCCAGCGGGGAGATGCCTCGAAGTAGATCTCTACGTCGTGGTCTTTGCCGTCGTTGGAGTCTACGGTATAGGTCACATAATTGACGGGACGGCTGAGAAGTTCCAGATCGTCTGTGAACATGGGGGCTGAGAATGTCAGCGCCAGGTTCACGTCGCCGCATGTGAAGGTATAGTGTGTCTGAGTAGCCTGTACGTCTACTGATGTCTGGTCTGCTGTGCGGTCAAACGATCTGTTGGCCTCTTTCGGGATAAGCAGTCCGAAGTCGAGCAGACCGTTGCCGACAGGGTTGATGCACTCGGCGGCGAGTGTGTTGGATCCCTCGCGCAGGGCGGCACGTGCCTTATCGTCGAGTTTGATTATCTTGTTTTTGTTGCATACAGGACCTGTGCTGTAGATCTGTGTGCCGTTGATATAAAATATGGCGTCGTCGTCATTGGAGAATTCCAGATATACGGGACGGTCGCCAAGGTTCTCGGTTATGTCGGCTGTACGGCGTACCCATATCTCGCGGGTGCCCCACTGTGTCTTGGCCGTGGGCTCGTTCTCCATGGTGCCGAAAGCTCCTCTGTCGGTCTTCCATTTGGAGTCGTCGTAGTTCTCGGCAGTCCAGTCGCCGGCAGGTTTCTCTGTTGTCCAGCGGCCTGTCCAGTCAGCCTGCTGAGAGGTCGGGACGATCGGTTTCATCTCCTGCTCCTCCAGACCCATGAAGCGGTAGGGCACACCATCCACTTTCAGTACTCCGATGAAGGGGAAGCCGATACCGGTCCAGTGCATTACAGACGATTCGTAAAGCTGATCCGTGGGTGACCATGCGCTTGTGTAAGGGTCGATGGTTACCAGAGGATAGGCCGGAGCCCTCAGATCGTTTTTGATTACCTCATGTGAAGCGCTTCCTGAGCTGCCGCACGAGATGAGGCAAGGCGCGAACAGTGTCGCGAGAATCAGTTTTTTCATGTGATATGTTAGTTAAGTGGTATTTATTTCTTAAGCATCACCTGTGGGGCGATGGCGAGCATCATGGCCGGCACCGATGAGGCGGCATAGCTGCCTATCATGTTTTCGTCGGTGGTGGGTTTCCACGATTCGCCGTCGCATATATTGCGGTTTCTGTCGCGGTTCTTCCACCCTTCCTCTATGTTGTGCACGATGAATTCACGGTATTGGGGCTGTCCGCATCTGTCGGTAAGAATTTTCATATATTCCACCCAGATGGCGGGATATACACCTTGCTCCAGGCTACCCTGGTCGTAAGGTTTGCGGCGGTTGTGTGCCCAGGGGAGCAGTCCGTGCTCGGCCGACATCACATTGATGGAGTAGTCGGCCCCTTTCATGGCGTTTTTCAGATAGTGTTCCTCTCCGGTTGCCAGATACAGCAGGGCTGAAGCTCCGATGTATGTACCCTGGTTGTAGATCAGAGGGTGCCCTCCGGCGTGGTCTCCGTGGCGGCTGTCATGCACCATGCCTGTCGAGGTATCGGCGAGATTTCTGGCACTCCAGTCGTAGATCTCTTTTGCCATCTCCAGATAGCGGTCTTTTGTCTCGTAGTTGGGACGCTTGAACACTCCGTATTTGTTTCCCCACCATGTGGGATTGGGGTCTTCGGCGCGGTCTGCCGGCGCTGCTTCATGCAGAAGCATGGCTGCCACCACTGTCGGGAAGTTTATGCACGACATTTTGCCGTGTCCGGCTTCGTTGGCATTGGGAGCGTCGATCGGCTGCCACTGCCAGAACATTCCGCCGCCAAGGCCTTTCTCAGGATCGGCATACGACCCTGTGTCACCTACACGCGGAGAGCCGTACCATACGCGCGCAAAGCTTCTCTCGGCAAGTTCACGGTAGCGTTCGTTACCTGTGGCGAGATAGGCGCGTGCCATTGTTATTGTCCACCATTGTATGTCGTCGTAGATGAACCATCCGCGGTTGAGGTCGCAGTCATCGAAATCGAAATTGAGGTAATGGGCTATGTTGCCGTCAATTATTTTTGTGAGCAGTTCGGAATACTCTTTCTCTTTTTTCTTGTCGCCGCTCTTTTTTGCAAGTTCCACTGCATTGAGCGCCATATCCACATACATCGGCTGGCACCATATGGCGGCAGCTCCGCGGTCGCGTCCTTTGGCAGCGCGGTCGCGGTCGGTGTTCTTGTAGATATACTTGTTCTGGTCAAGGTAGACGGTGTTGAACGCGTCGTAGGCGGTCCACACGTCTGATACTTTCAGTTCGGTTATGGTTTCAGAGTTCTTATCGGATCTATTTGCCTGTGCGTGAGTTCCGATACATATGGCTGCGCTGGTAATCGCAGTCAACAGAAACTTGTAATTCATGCGTTATAGTTGAATTGGTTTTTGAGTTGGTAAAGTTAAGAAAAAAAATCCACTTATGGAAGCTGTCGCGATGCAATTGCATGGTTAAGTTGATATTGTCGGATTTTTCCGTACACTTTGTGTGCTGAGGGATATAAAACAACAGCAGGGGAGCTGTCCGGATCGTGCCGTAAGCTCCCCTGCGGAGGTCATAATGCCTGTCTTCACGTCAGTGATGACGTCTGGAAGACTGGACTTGTTGTCTGCCGGATTTTACAGTCTGTAGAGTTCTTTGCGCACTGTGCCGTCAGCGTCTTTCACGATGTTGATGCCGGGTGTGGGGCCGTTCAGGCGCATTCCCATGATATTGTAGTATTCCGGTTCACCGTTTACGCGGTCGGCTGCCGGTGCTTCTATGCCGGCGAAATTGCCGAATACTGCCGACAGGTCTCAGGCGGTCCTCATCGAATTTTACAATTTCACGGTCGTAGGTCATGATGCCGTTCACCTCGGTCTCCACATCGGTGGTCTGTGTATAGACGGCAGCGCAGTAATTGATTTTCTTACCGTCCTTCTCATATCCTTTTGCTATGTCGGCTATCTGGCCGGCAAGTTTGGTATAGGCGGTTGTTATTGCAGCGGCGCTGTTGTAGGTGTTGTATGTCTGCGCGTCGCGTTCAAACCAGCGGTGCCCGTTGATGTTGCGTCCGAGACCGCCGTATTCGCCGAGAACCATCGGACGGCTGGGGTCGAAGATGTTCTCCTGCAGGCGGATCGGCTGATCATATGTGTGTTGGTCCACGAAAGTGCCCTCGCCGAGACGGTAATGGTTGCCGCCGCTCGCGGGATTCACCAGACGTGTGGGGTCGAGTTCCTGTGTATATTCAACTATTTCAGCTGTCTTGAACTGTCCCCATGCTTCGTTGAACGGGGTCCATACCACGATACAGGGGTTGGAGTAGTGCTGCTCGATGATCTCTTTCCATTCCGCGCGGAAATTTCTTTCCACTGTACCGTCGATGTTGCACTGGTGGTCGTCATAATAGCGGTCGGTTACCCACCCTTCATGTCCGCGGAACTGTGATGGCATATCCTGCCATACAAACATGCCGAGGCGGTCGCAGTGGTAGTACCACCGGCGCGGCTCCACTTTCATGTGCTTGCGGATCATGTTGAAGCCCCATTCTTTTGTCTTCTCTATATCGTAGAGCAGGGCTTCGTCAGTAGGGGCTGTCAGCAGGCCGTCGGGCCAGTAGCCCTGGTCGAGCGGACCGAACTGGAACAGGTCTTTGTTGTTGAGCTGCATGCGCCAGTATCCCTCTTCGTTTTTAGCATAGGAGATTTTGCGCATGGCTGCGTAGCTGTTCACTTCGTCTGCCACCTCGTCGCCGTTGGCCAGTGTCACGGTCACATTGTAGAGGTAGGGATCGTTGGGATGCCACAGACGGGGAGTGGCGAGGTCGAATGTCACGCTTGTGTTGGCAGCGGCGTCCACGCTTTTGCTTTCGATCACGTTGTCGCCGTCTTTGAGTGTCACGGTCACTTTACCGGTGGGAGTGCCGGTATAGGCCATGTCGAATTTCAGGGTGCTGTTGTCCACATCGGGTGTTATGCGCAGGTCTTCGAGGTGCGCTTTGTCAACCGGCTCCATCCATACGCTCTGCCAGATACCGGAGGATGAGGTGTACCAGATGCTGCCTCTCCCGTCGGGATAACGGCGCTGTTTGCCCACGGGCTGACGCCCTTCGTCGGTGTCGTCTGTAGCTTTTACATAAAGGGTGAATTTGCCGTCCTTTATCACGCCGTTGTCAATGAAGCGGGTGATGTCTACAGAGAATGCCGTATGGCCGCCTGTGTGGGTCGCTGCACGGTTACGTGTTGTTGTACCGTTGATATATACATCTGCCACATAGTCGACAGCCTCGAAGTTCAGCACTATGTTTTTGCCGTTCCACTCTTCGGGAATAGTCACTTCACGTTTGTACCAGAGTACGTAGCCGGGCTCAAGCGGGCGCATTACTCCCGAAAGGCTCGACTCAACGGGAAAAGGGACCAGTATCTTCCCTTCATACTCTTCTCTGGGTGCGGTTCCTGTTGTGAATGCGTAATCCCAGAGACCGTTGAGGCTTTCCCACTCTTCGCGTGCCATCTGGGGACGGGGATATTCGGGGTGCGCGTTCTCGGGTGACACTTCAGCTGCCCAGCGGGTCTTGATATGGTTGCCTTTAGGCTCCCATGCAACCTCCTCTTTCTGGGGTTTGATGCGGTCTACGAGCACTTTCATCCAGAGGCCGCCGATCACGGAGCGTCCGCTGAAGTTGCATGTCACGCCGCTGTGTGACTGGTAATAGTCGCTCAGAGGTATGCGTGATGTGGTCTCGTTCATGTAGTCCCAGTGGCGGTCTGAGAATTTGAGGAATGTTTCAGTGTCGGGTGCCATAGAGGCTGTCCAGAAGATCCAGTCGCTCTTGGTCTGGAGATCGCGGCTGTCAAGGGGCAGACCGTATTTCTGCTGTTTGTTCAGGTAGAATTTGATCTCGCGGTCAAGTACTTCGGCAGGGAAGAGGTTATAGCCCCATGCCACGTCCCAAAGCATGTTGTATTTCTGGCTCCATGTGCCTGACTTGTGGAATTCCATGCGGTAATGGTCGCCGTCGCGTGCGTCACCTTCCCAGATAAGGGCCATGTTCTTGGCTGCCTCGCTGTATCTTTCTTTGTCGCCGCGGACGCTTTCGCCTATGTAGTTGAGGAGCTCGGCATATGCGCCTACTGCTATGATCGCTTTTACAGAGAGGTTGGTGTTCTGTTCGCTCGGGCCTTTGAAGTCGTCGGTGCAGAGCTGGTTGCCCGGGTTCTGTCCCTCGGTGCGGCAGAATTCAGCCCATGTGCGCAGCACGCTCTTGTAGGGTTTGAGCCACTCGCCGTCGCCTGTGAGTCGGCAGATTGCATTGGCAAGGATCAGCACGTTGGCAGATTCTTCGAGAGGCATGGAGTCACCGTAGACCATACCGTTGGCACGGGGATAGATGCCGAGGTCGTGGGCGGCGCAGTTTTTACCTTTGCGGGCGTCGCTCAGGGCATAGTCGAGGATCGAGAAGATCATGCCTTTCTGCAGGTCGATGTTGTAAAGCAGGTAGATCGGGCATTCGGGGTAGGTGAGGTCCATTGTGTTCACGAAACCGCCTGATTTGTTCTCTTTTGAGAAATAGAGTGTCTTGCCGGTATCATCGCGGAAGAGCTTGTGTGCGGCCATTACCAGACGGTAGTTGGCTGCAAGCTGTTCTGCGTATTTCACGTTGCCGGCTGCAAGGGCATCGTCGTAGATTTTTTTGTCAAGGGCACGGCAGCGTTCCATGTTGTTGGCGTAATTGTCGCGGAATTCCTCGAACGCCTGGAAGATGGTCTTGCCGTCGCGTGCGTAGTATGCCTTATAGTTTTTGTGCATGTATTGCATGTCCCAGACTTCGTCGTAACCGATCATCATGAAGTCGCGGGCTTCATCTATCGAGCCGAGATCGTTCATGAATGCGAGTGTTGGCATTGTGCTGCGGTTTGTGCTGCGCACCGCTTCTTTCTCGGAAGCGGGGAGCTTGCCTGTGGTCACGAAAGTGCGCTGTGTGGTCAGCGGGTCGGCAACTGCTATCTCGCCGTTGATGGCGGGAATGTAGAGGTAACCCCAGTCGATGGCTACCATGTCGCCGGTGCGTTCAAGCACTGGCTGGGCTTCGGAGCCTGCACGCAGATAGTCTGTGCCGTTGACTTTGGTTATGTCAGACAGTGTGGGCTGTCCCATCTCGTGTACTGTCAGCTGTGCGCTTGTGCCGAGATAGAACTGCACGTCATGCTTCTTGCCGTCAGTGGATTTCACTTGATAGGATATGTAGTTGATCGGGGTGGAGATCATGTCAAGGTCGTCGATCAGCATCGGGGCGGTGAAAACCACGTCCAGGTTCACCGGGCCGCAGGTGAAGTTGTAGAAGCTGCTGCATGCCATTACATCCACAGAGTTCTGTTTGGCCTGGAGCACCTCTTCGTCCTCGGTGAGCAGGTTCTTGTAAAGGCCGAAGTCTACGTATGCGCCTCCATGTGTGTTGTGGCAGTGGGCTGCCATCACGTTTCGGCCGGGTTTGAGGGCTGCTTTCATGGCGGCTGTCAGCTGGCGCTCCTCCCCCTGTATCCAGGTCTCGCCGGTGTTGGCCACACGGGTGCCGTTGATGTACATCTCGAATACGTCGTCATGCGAGAACATTACCCACAGGTCCTGGGCGATGTCGTCGGCGGTGAGATCTATCTCGCGGCGCACATAGATGTCGCTGTTTTCATCTTTCCAGGTGTTGTGCACGTTGGGGTATTCGTTGGGCGTGCCCCAGGCTGCCTGTTCTTTTGACCAGCTGCTGTCATCGAAGTCAGCTTTTGTCCAGTCGAGGTTTGTCTGGCGGGTATGGCTTACTGTGCCTTCCCATCCCGGACCGTCGATTGTCATGGGGTGGATCGGCGCGAGGAGGTTCTTTTTCTCCTGTCCCATGAAACGGTAGGCGATCCCGTCTACGCGCAGTATGCCGTCGATCGCTTTCTCACGTTCGCTCCAGTGGCGGGTCGGACCGCCGTTAAGTTCGTTGTAGTTCGACCAGATTGAGAAGAACGGGTCGTTTACGATGACCGGTACCGATGGCAGACGAAGGTTGCTTTCTTTGTACGGTTTGAAGTCTTCGGGGGTCTGGGCGAATGCCGGCATGGTTATGGCTGCCGTCAAGGCCGCAAGTCCCAATAGTTTTCCGATGGGTCTCATAATATGTGAAAATGGTATTAATGATTGGCAAAAATGCTTGGCACCACTGTTTTGTGTGCTTTTAGCGCTTTTTTGCGCACTTGTGCACAAAATTACTCCATTGTGGATGAAGGCGGTGGCATAACCTGTTCAAAGAATATTAAATATTGTTCACCTCTGTTTTGTTGAACTTTTGGGCGGATTTCGATACGCTCCTGACGCGAAAATACTGTTTTTTGAACAGGGATTTTCCTCAGTTTGCTTCGATATCCCGTACTTTTGCATCGTTACTAACCGTGAAAATTTGTGAACACTGCCGGGTTCTGTAGCCCCGATGAAAACGGCTCCCGGCCATGAATGACATATTGAAATTCTTTAACCTTAAAGATAAATACTCAATTTAACCTTTTTATTTATGAAACAAAGAGACTTAATTCTCGGATTAGGGTTCCTCGGCGCTTTCACCATGGCAGCACAGTCGCCTTACACCGGCAGTGTGGCTCCCACTGAAGGCAGCGCGGACTTTTATCTGTATCAGGTAGAAAGCGGCATGTGGCTTGAAAACAACAGCCAGCCCAATTTCTGGACCACTCGTGCAGGACTTGGTAAAACCGGTTTCGATGTAGCTGTAAAGGCGATAGTAGGCGGTTACCAGCTTGACCCGAAACTCAACGGCAACCGTAGTATCAACGGTGAAGGTCTTTACATGGATACCGGCCGTGCCGTGACAACATGGGGACTCGTTCCTGTTACTGTTGACGGAGTAAGCAACGCCTATAACATCCAGATGCTTGTATGCGATCAGGAAGGCTACGACAATTACCTGCTCGGTGAGAACAACGGCGTTATTGCCGACGTAAATCCCGAAGCTACCAATACAACATGGCAGCTCGTGAGCCGCGCCGACCGTATCAGCCACATGAAGGCTGAAGCAGCCAATGGCCCTGTAGACGCAACCTGGCTTATACCCGGCGGCGATTTCAGCCGTAACCAGAATCCCCGTTATGAGGAAGCAAAATGGGTTCACAAATTCACAAACCAGTATGGCGGTGGTGTAGCTTGCGACGGCTCTATGCACAACTCGGTGCGTGAGGCATGGCACCATGTTACCGGTTATTCACACTATGTGGTTCTGACTGATCTTCCCAACGGAACATACCGCTTCCGTGTCCAGGGTTATTACCGTCAGAATTGGGAGGATGCCGATGCCGTGTCAAACTATGTTGACGACACATGGCCCCGCAATCCCAAATATTTCGCCGGCGCTTACGAGAAACCTTTCCGTCATATCCTCAGCGAAGTTTTCGAAGCTCCCGGTGAAGGTCCTTCTAACGAATGGAAAGAGATCGCCGAGCTCAACCAGTGGGTTCCCGACAAGATGAACACCGCTTCACTTGAGTTCCTCAACGACCGTTATCAGAATGAATGGATCGAAACTGTGGTTACCGACGGAAATCTTATCGTAGGTGTTACCAAACTTGATGGTCTCGATCGCGACTGGTTCGTTTATGACAACTTCCAGCTCCAGTATGTAAGCGACGAAACTCCTGCCGTAGACCTCACCGAGGTTATCGAAAGCCTTAATAACGCTATCAAGCAGGTTGAGGCTCTTCAGCAGACCCCCGGTTCGCAGAAAGCTCTCGAGGTTGCCCGTCAGGCGCTCACAAGCACAAGTGGCACTGAGATCCGTCTTGCTACAATCGACCTTCTCAACCTTATCGATGGTCTGACAGCAGGTGCGAATTCAATCAAATACTTCAACGAGACACTTGCTATAGAGCCTAAGCTTAACACTTATGCCACCCGTGCTATGGAGATGTTCAACACAGCTACAAGCAAGTCTGAGTTTGACGCAGCTCTCAAGCAGCTCCGCTTTGCACGTCGTCGTCTCGCTGCCGACCGTCAGGAAGATATCTTCAAAGGGAGCGCTCCCGAGCCTAACGGCCAGTACTATCTGTATAACATCGGTCAGAGGCAGTTCCTCTGCGGTGGTTCTGACTGGGGCGCACACGCAGCCCTCGGCATGCCCGGCATCCTTATCACACTTGAAGAGGAGAACGCAGAAGACATGACTTACCATATCGACACACAGCTTTACAACGGTGACACCAAGCACTATATGAACTACCCCGGTTATCTGGACTGCGATAAGGCTGGTGCATGGAAGTTCGTGCCGGTTGAAGGCAAGGAAAATGTATACCGCATCCTTCAGAACGACTATCAGGATGCATGCATAGCTTATGATCCCGACGCTAAAGTTGACAATGAGGATGGCGACGGTGGCCGCACAAAAGATGAGACCACCGTATCCGGTCAGTTCCGTGGCGTATGTCCTGCCGGTGACGACGAGTGGAAGCTCGTTTCCCGTGAGGAGCGCGAGGCTCTTATGGAAACCGCAACTCTCGAGAATCCTATCGACGCTACTTTCTACCTGATCAGCCCGGGATTCAACCAGCGCGAGAACGTTGAGACCGGATGGTCTTTCACCAACACCAAGGTTTGCGACCGTGGTTCACGCCGCAGCAACTTCGTAGTTGAGTCTTGGGACAGCGAGGACTTCGATGTCAGCCAGACCGTAGTGCTTCCCGAGGGTGTTTACGCATTCACAGTGAACGCATTCTACCGCAACGGCCACCACGTGACCGAACTCGACAGCGAGACTGGTGAGGTTACAGTAGCAGGCCAGCCCGATCAGGAGATGGTTTCCAACGCTATCATGTATGCTACAATGGGCACCGAAGCTGACCACCACATCAAGAACATTCTTGAGGAGAGCGGCAAGGCTCCCGGTCAGGGTGCTGATGTCAAGAGCCTCGAAGGTGTGACTTACCACTACCCGCAGTACACCGATCAGGCAAGCGACTTCTTCCGCAATGGTCTTTACAAGAACCAGACATTCTTCCATACCGACGGCTCTGACTGCCCCATCGGTATCATGCAGGATCCTGACATGATCGAGTGGCTTCCCCGCCACTGGATGGTTTGCGACAACTTCCGTCTCAAATACTTCGGTAACAACACTACCGTTGAAGAAGCTAAGGCCGGTATCGAAGAAGTTGTAGTTGACGACGTGAATGCCGCTGAATTCAAGGGCGACAACCGCATCTTCAACCTTCAGGGTATCCAGGTTAAGAACACCGACGCTCCCGGCATCTACATCCAGAACGGTAAGAAGTTCGTAGTTCGCTGATAAGCGTTAGTTGCCATACGGCAGCGATAACCATATAAGACGTTATTCAGTCTTATCCTACGGCAGTGCGCCTCACGAGGCGCACTGCTTTTTTGTCCCATGACTCCTGTTATACACCTCCTCTCTATGGTAAGGATTTCCGGTTGAAATTATTTTAGGGGAGTTTCGGCAGATAATCAGGTGTTCTGCGCTATTATTTTGCCGATATGTAGGATAATTTGTATATTTGCCTGTTTTTTAGCAATGACAGCTGAAATATCAGGTATATACAGTAACCATTAGCAGAAGGAGTTTGCCGCAATATGCAGAATAACGTGAATTTTTACGACCAAACATGGCTGGTATACGGCACTTGCGCGCTGTTGCTGTTGTTGGTCGCCGGATGTGTCGTGGTGCTCCTTTCACGACGCCTGCATCGCGACTATCAGCGGCGCATGGACACACTTTGCGTGGAGAAAGAGCATGAGACGTTTGAGGCGAAAATGCGTTTTTTCGTGAATCTCGTGCACGAGATACGCACTCCTCTCACTCTGATCAGCATTCCTTTGGAGCAAATGGCTGAAAGCGCTGAAAACGGCACTCTCCAGGGGGAGGACAACAAGAGACATATCGCCTCCATGCAGCGTAATGTGAATTATCTGCTTGGTATCATAAATCAGTTGCTGGATTTCCGTAAGGCCGAGGATGGCAAGGAGGTTCGTCTGGCAACTGCATGCCACGACGTAAAGTCACGCCTGTCGGAGATCTGTGGCCGTTTTGAGCATCCTATGGCAACCATAGGCAAGCACATATCGCTGATAATGCCGCAGGATGAGGTGATGGCGGTCTTTGATGTTGACAAGACAGACCGTGTGATAATGAATCTTATCGGAAACGCGGTGAAATATTCCCGCAGCCGGGTTGATGTCACCCTTGCCGAGCCTCAGGATGGTGTCATTCGCATTTCAGTGGCCGATGACGGTCCGGGGATTGCACCACATGAACGCGAGCACATATTCGATACATATTATCAGATAGGTAACGACAATGTGGCTGCCAATCTCGGCACCGGCCTCGGTCTGGCATATGCCAAGCTTATAGCGTGTGCGCATGGCGGCGACATAACAGTTGACAACAATGAGACCGGGGGAGCGACATTCACTCTTGCATTACCGGCAAAATGTGCTGCCGGCGCCGGGGATCCCATCCCCGGCGGTGTCTCTGCAGGCGCAGAGACACCGCGGCAACCGGGTAATATAAAAGTATTGCTTGTAGATGACAACAGGGAGCTGCTGGCTACGGTGGCCGACGCGTTGCGTAAGACCTACATCGTCTATACTGCGGTAAATGCGTCAGAGGCATGGGATATGCTTGGGCACAAAGAGTGCATAGATGTGATTATCAGCGATTTCATGATGCCGGGTATGAGCGGTGCAGAACTATGCAGAAAGGTAAAGGAGGACAATCGGTTCAGCCATATACCGTTCATTATACTCACGGCCAAGACCGATACCGGCGCAAAAGTGGAAGGTATGGCCTGCGGAGCCGATGTGTATATGGAGAAACCGTTTGCCATCAGGCAGCTGACGTTGCAGATAGCCAACATAATACACACGCGTGAATTGAGCCTGGCACGGATGTCGGGCTCGGGAAACACATCTCAGCTCGCGCTGCCGCCTGATGAGGATGAGCCGTCGCTGAACCGGATGGATGCGGAATTCCTGAAAACGCTTGACGATTACATCCGCGACAATATTTCGGAGGAGGAGTTCTCAATCGACGTCATGGCCAAGCAGATGAATATGAGCCGCTCGAGTTTCTACCGGAAACTGAAATCCGTCACCTCCATGACGCCTGTAGATTACCTGAAAAACTACCGTCTTGATTATTCGGCACGGCTCCTGCTTGACGGAGTGCGTGTGACCGAGGTGGCTGCAATGTCCGGTTTTACCTCGTCTTCTTATTTTGCGAAATGTTTCAAGGCGAAATTCGGCATGATCCCTAAGGAATATGTGGCTTCAAAAGGTGGAAAGATGCCCCCTGACCTGCAGTCATGACTGCCGTTCATGGTAAATAACTATATCAAATAACTATATTCAAGATATATTTCGAATTTATTTTCACAACCTTATGTTTAATAGCAAAAAAACGATTCTGGCAACTTGTGCCGCCATGACGTACCTCGCCTCGCAGGCACTGACCGTGGAGACACTCCGCACCCAGTATCAGACCAATCCAGTGGGGATTGACAAGGAGAGCCCGATGTTCAGCTGGCAACTCCGCTCGGATCAGAGGTCTACAGTGCAGAAATCATACCAGGTAGAGATCGGCCTTGACAGAAACATGTCGGGGATAGTTTTCGATTCCGGTACGGTTGAGTCGGCCAGTTCCGTGAATGTGCAGCTTGACGGACTGCAGCTGCAGCCTTCCACGCGTTATTACTGGCGTGTTACAGTGACAGACAATCACGGCGAGACCGCGGTTTCCCAACCGGGTGCTTATTTCGAGACGGGGCTTCTCGGATCAGGATGGAGCGGCGCGCAGTGGATCGCTTCAGGCACAGGTGCCCCGCAGACGTCCGAGCCTGGAGCGGATGTGATCAAGGACTACGTGATTGAAACCGATTTTGAAGTTGACCGTGCTGCCGCCGGACTGATCTGGGGAGCTACGGACCGTAACAACTTCTACATGTGGCAGATCAGCACCAAAGATGGTGTGCCTCGCTTCCGTCCCCACGTATGGAACAACGGTAATCCGCAGTGTATGGCGGAGATAGATCTCGGCATACCTCTGAGAAACTGGGAGACACACCACATGCGCATCGAGGTGACCGACGGTGGCACCAT
The DNA here is from genome assembly GCA_902836725.1 of Muribaculaceae bacterium. Lineage (GTDB taxonomy): Bacteria > Bacteroidota > Bacteroidia > Bacteroidales > Muribaculaceae > UBA7173. The sequence continues at coordinate 4,124 of CADFRV010000006.1, read as the reverse complement.
GGCGCGTACATATCTCGACGGCATACTCATCGACGAACGCAAGGGAGTATATCCTTACGGCCAGGTGGGCATGCGTTCCTCAAATATCGATGGACGCGGCAACAAGCCCGAAACCGCATTCTATGATTACTTCAAAGTGACAGCTTCAGACGGCCGCGTGCTTTTCGACGATACATTCGACACCAACGAAAATTTCGGTATCGGCGAGGTTGCCAACGGACAGCTGCATGTTTCCGGACCGGAAACGCTGGTGTTCCAGAATAATTTCACCCCCGATGCCTCTGTCAAGGATTATACTTTCGAGGGCAGGTTCACCATCGAACAGTTCTGTGCCGGCATCGCTTTCGCGGCCAAAGACGCCCAGAACTTCTATATGTGGCAGTTCAACATCGAGAACGGCTTCCCCCGTTTCCGTCCGCACCGCTGGGCCAACAACAATCCAGCTTGCCTCGCCGAGATTGACCTGACCGGCAAGGTATCGCTCGATGCGTATACACCACATACTTTCAAGATTGTGGTGAGCGACAACGGCACACGGGCAACTACATATCTCGACGGTATCGAGATCGACAGCCGTACCGGCCAGTTCGTCTACGACAAGGTCGGTTTCCGTCATTCCCGCAGCGAGCAGGAATGGGAGATCTTCGAACGCGCATATTTCGACAACCTTACGGTGCGCGACAGCGAGGACAACATCCTCTTTGAGGAGGATTTTGAAAATGCAGATGACTGCTCAATTTCGGGCGGTACGATAGTCGACGGCCGTCTGCTCGTGGGTGCCGATGTGGAGACCTACCCCTGGGCCAAGAGCGACAGCGAGGGAGACACGAAACTCCGTTACGATATCGACGCAGACATAACGCTTATCAACGACGCTGCCTCGCTGATTTTCAGCCAGACAAAATCAAACTGCTATTTCATGTGGGCCATCAACTGCAATGACCGCGGATATCCCCTGGTGCGTCGCCATCAGTATGCCAACAGCACGAATCCGCAGTTCTCCGACACCCGCATGGAGGGATTCACCAACGAAGACATCCTCGGTGTGGAGCACCACCTGCGTCTTGAGATTGACGGAAGCGAGGTGCGCACATTCATAGATGACAAGCTCGTTGATACATACACCGATACATCCGGCCTGCTTGTCAACGGCCTCATCGGTTTCCGCGTGTTCCATGAGACTGTCAACGAACAGGCTTACTGGGACAACGTGAAGGTCACCGAATACAAGGGGAACACCAAGCGCGTGACTCTCTCCGAGGATTTCGAGGGCGATTCCTATGAGTTCTCATCCGGAGAGGTGGTGGATGTCAACGGCAACCGCAAGCTCTACAGCTATTCTCCCGCACAGGAGACGAAGATAATGCAGGACGCCGCAACGGCTTCCCCTCTCTTCCGCAAACAGTTCACTCTCAATGGAAATGTGAAGAGCGCCAAACTCTATACATCTGCACTGGGTGTATACAATGTATATATCAACGGGCAGCGTGTAGGACATGAGCAGAACGACGGCAGCATGATCTTCGACGAGCTTATGCCCGGATGGAGCGACTACCGCAGCACAGTGTTCTATCTCACGCACGATGTCACATCACTGCTGAAAGCGGGCGAGAACGCCCTCGGAGCCGTGGTGAGCAACGGATGGTGGAACGGCCAGGTTTCCCACGGCATCTACGGCTCTTCCGACGTGGCTTTCATCGGCAAACTTGTCGTTGAGCTTGAGAACGGGGAAGTGGTGACACTCGTCACTGACCAGTCATGGCTTACCTCGCGCCGCAGCGCCATAAAGGGTGGTGAGATCTACCACGGTGAGATCTATGACGCACGTCTGGCCGATGGTTGGAGCACTCCCGGTTATGATGTCTCTGCATGGAACGGTGTTTCACTCGACCGCCAGAGCCATGGCGAACTTATCGCGCACGAAGGTCCTACTGTGAAAGTGATCCCGTCGCTCGAGCGTAAGCCTCTCTCGCTCACCGTTTACGAGGGTACGAAGGACAACGGCACCAGATATGGTGAGATAAATACCGTGGCCACACATGCAGGCGACGCTTCAGTTCTCCTGAAGAAGGGTCAGACCATGGTGGTTGACTTCGGCCAGAATGCTTCCGGATGGGCGAAATTCAAAGTCAAAGGTGCTTCCGGTGCCAAGGTAAATCTCCGTTTCGCCGAGATGATCAACGACTCCGGCGATACCGAGCGTGGCAACGACGCTGCCAAGGGCGCTCTCTACACCATCGCTCTCCGTTCGGCCAAGGCTGCCGGACAGTATATCCTTTCCGGCCACCCCGATGGGGAGATCTATCGTCCTACCACCACTTTCTATGGTTTCCGCTATTGCGACATTACTGTATCGCAGGATGTGGAGATTGAGTGGATTACCGCCGAGACCATCAGCACTGAGGCTGAGATGGGATCGTCGCTCAAGGTGAACGATCCTGCTGTAAATCAGCTTTACAGCAATATCCAGTGGGGACAGTGGAGCAATTTCGTGAGCGTGCCCACCGACTGCCCGCAGCGCGACGAGCGCCTCGGCTGGACAGCCGATACCCAGGTGTTCTCCATGGCTGCCATGTACAACGCTCAGGTGCAGGGATTCTACCACAAGTGGATGCGCGACATGCGCGACGGTCAGCTCGACAATGGCGCATATCCCAACGTGGCTCCCTTCAACTGGGTTGAACACGGATCGAGCGCATGGGCCGACGCAGGCATTATCCTCCCATGGAATGTTTATGTGATGTATGGCGACAAGGCCATCATAGAGGAGAACTACGCTTCAATGGAACGCTACATGGACTGGCTCGCCACCCAGAAAGAGGGTCAGTACCAGTATGTCGGCTCTGATACACGTTATGGCGACTGGCTCGCTTTTGAGGATACCGACAAGCGTTTCGTATCTGTGGCATATTACGGCCACATGGCCGATCTTATGAGCCGCATGTCGAAGGCGCTGAGCCAGACCGAGGGTGATGAGTTCGATCTCAAAGCCGCCAAGTACGCGCAGCTCTTTGCCGATATCAAGAGTGAGTTCAAGACCCGCTACTGGGCTTCGGGACGCGTGTCAGGACTTCGCCAGAAATCCCAGTGCGCCATGTTGCTCGCCCTTCGCTACGATATGCTCCACGATGAGGCTGCCGTTGAGGATACCCGCACCAAACTCCGCTCCAAGATCGAGAAGAACGGCAACAAGCTCTCCACCGGCTTCCTTGGCACAGCCGTGCTCAACCAGACACTCAGCCAGTTCGGCATGGACGATCTCGCATACGCGCTGCTTCTCCAGCGCGAGTGCCCCTCATGGCTCTATCCTGTTGATCAGGGTGCCACCACCATGTGGGAGCGCTGGAACAGCTACACCCGCGAGGGAGGTTTCAGCAAGAGCATAGAGATGAACTCATTCAATCACTACGCATATGGCGCGGTAGGGGAGTGGATGTACCGCTACATGGCAGGTATCGCCCCCGACTACGACGCACCCGGTTTCTCGCACATCATCCTGAAACCTTCGTTTGATGCCGGGCGCCGCATATCCGACGTAGACGCTACTTTCGCTTCAAACTACGGTCCGATCGACGCCGCATGGAAAACTTCCGATGACGGCCAGTATGTCTACAATGTGACAGTGCCCGCCAATACCACCGCCACTCTCATCCTCCCCTCGTCGCCTGACGGCGCTGTGGTGTGCGAGAACGGAAAGCCCGCTTCCGAGGCTGAGGGCATCGCCGATTACGCTGATGACGGCACTTCCGTGACAATGACCCTGGGGTCAGGTTCTTACAGCTTCTCCGGCGGCATTGCCGCAGGTGTGGAGAAGGTAGAGGCTGATGGAAATATACGCATTTATCCCAATCCTGCCACTGAAACTGTGACTGTGGAGGGAATCGAGGCAGTGGAGAGCATGGAACTGCGTTCTCTCGCCGGTGCGCTTGTGGCTTCGGTCAAGGGATCTTGCGTGCTTAATGTGTCGTCTTGCGCTCCCGCGCTCTATCTCCTTACTGTCAAGGATGCCGACGGCAAGACACATGTGATGAAACTGATCAAGAACTGATGGCACTGGAGTAGCGCGTCGGCCCGCGGTTCAGAGCTGCCGCCGGCGTGTCTTTCCCAGTGTACCATATGATGCC
>CADFRV010000005.1 GCA_902836725.1 Muribaculaceae bacterium | reverse complement strand
AACCCTCACAGGCGGAACCAGAATCCGACGTGCTACCATTACACCACAAGGCAATTTCTAAAATTTTGCTTCGGAAGAGAAGACTGAAACCGCACTCTTGCCGTTTGCAGGATGTTTGTCTCTTCGTTCAACGGGTGCAAAGTTAGGAACTATTTTTGAATTGACAAAATTTTTTCAAAACTTTTTTTGACTGCAGTTCGGTATATTTTTCGTATATTTGTCTGCCTCAATTTAATAAGCACGAATATGAATTTTGTTGGAGACATCAAAAAACTTAAACAGGATGCTATCGGCAATCAGATTTACGATAAACTCCTGCACATGGTAAAGGATAAAGACGCCTGTCTTTATTACAATCATCCATTTTACAGGGGAGACATCAGCTCCGACTTAATTTCAGCCAAATTATTCCTCGTCTCACGTGAGTTCGGCCTGATACTGTTCAATTACCTTCCGAGCGGTGAGATACCCCCCGAACTGACCGAATACGTGGATACGCTGTATGCCGAAATTTCGAGCCGCATGCTCAAACGTCCGGAGTTACGCGACAAACGGCGTCTGAAATACGATATAACACCCATCACGGTCGGTTCCCTCTGTAATGAGCGGCAGGAAGATGAATCGGGCAACCTGATTTCCGATATCGAACGATTGTCTGAGGTAATAGAAACCCTCAAAAACGACAACCTTATTCCCAAAGATGCGTTTGAGCTTATTCTCGGATGCATCGACGGCACAGTATCACTTCATATAAAGCGCGAACGCACCTGCGATATAAAAAAGACCAAAGCCTGCATACTCAACGAGATCCAGAACCATATCGCAAGTTTCGATATAAAACAGCGCCAGATCGCAGATGTGGATTTCGACGGTCCGCAGCGCATCCGCGGACTGGCCGGATCAGGCAAAACTATCGTCCTTGCCTACAAGGCAGCGGCTTTCCACGCGCGATATCCGGAAAAACAGATTTTATACACATACTACACCAAATCACTCGGCGACACAGTGAAAAGCCTTATCCGGAGAGCTTTCAAGAACTATTCCAACGGAGAACCGGACTGGGACAAGGTGACAGTATGCCACGGATGGGGAAGCGAATGGACTCCCGGAGTGTATTATCTTGCATGCAAAGACAACGGTATCACCCCCATGACATTGTCGGAAGCATCGGGGCACAGGGGGGAAGAACCATTCTCCTACGCATGCAACGACCTGCTCAAACACGATATATCGCCAAAATATGACCTGATCCTTATCGACGAGGGACAGGATTTCAGAGCACCTTTCTATCAGCTCTGTTACAGACTTTCCACCAACAGGAAAATAAGCTGGGCATACGACGACTTCCAGAACATTTTCGATGTCAAGATACAAGATGAAGCGGAGACATTCGGATATGACGACGATGGCAAGCCCAACGTGGAATTCGAGGGGAGCAATAAACTTGAGGACATTACCCTGAAAAAATGTTACCGTACCCCACGGTTTACCCTTATCTATGCTTTCACCCTCGGACTTGGCATATACAACGACAAAGTGCTGCAAAGAATTTCGAGCAACGGCCAGTGGGAATCACTTGGATTCCATGTCGAGCAAGGAGAATCCGCCACAGGCGACGACATGGTAATATCACGCCCGCTGGAAAACACCCCGTCATACTCCAACGACGCATTCGATGACAAATGCGTACAAATCTGCAAAGCCAAAAATCTGGAAGAAGAATGCAAGACTGTAGTCAGCGAAATTGCGAACTGTATCCGTAAAGACGGACTGCTGCCTGAAGACATATGCGTCATCTGCATTGACCATAAATCTATTTCGGAATACCTTACCACAATAGAAAAGTTACTGCGCAAAGAAGGCATCGGCACTTTCAACCATCTTACAGCTCCTTATACAAGCACACGCTTTTTTGCCGAGAGCGCTGTCACACTTACCTCAGTGAACAAAGCCAAGGGAAACGAGTGCGGAGCTGTCTTCATCTGCGGGGCCGACATAGTGTTCGACGAAAAAGACAACGTGGTATTGCGCGACAAACTTTTCACCGCCATGACCCGCACCAAAGGATGGCTGTACATCTCCGGAATAGGCAAGAGCATGGATTATCTGAAAAACGAAATCGGTCTTCTGAAAAAGAACAATTTCAAACTCATATTCAGGCAACCCGACGAATCCGACACGAAAAATATAGAAAACGTGAGCCGGGCGACATTGAGAGCGGAAGACGCCATTGCCAACCAGATAAACACCCTTAAAGAACTCGGCCTTGACGATGACGGCATAAAAACAATCCTCGAAAAATTAGTTAAAAAAGCATGACACCGAATTCTTTCCGGCAGAGCAAAGAAAATTTAGTGTCAGTACTCGGCAGCTCGAGCCGCGTCATATTACGCGAGCATCTGCCGAATCCTTCGGCAGCGAAAATAGCTCCCGCCTCAGCTCTCCCATCCAAAGAGGAATACATGAATGTGTATCAGCAACTACAGGACAACAGGGCATATGATCTCCTTCTCACAGACGAGTCCATTTTCCAGTTCGGGCATGGCAAAGCCCCTGACGGCACGAAGGTGATGAGATATGTCTTCATGCAAAGTTTCCGGCGATTCGTGCCGTTTGAAAAATCCGCGATTTACGACGATGTCACAGAGGAATCCGAAGAGGAGTTCCGGGAACTTTACTATCAGTCAGAGGAGTGTTATGTAAACAACCATTTCCCTTTTTATCTCAGATACGACTACAACGAGCACACATGCCGCGGGAGGCTTCATCCCTGTTCACACTTACACTTCGTATTGCCCGATGCAGGAAGAATAGCGCTAAGAATACAGCTGAACCCATTCACATTCACTATGTTCTGCCTCAAGATCGCATACCGCGATGTCTGGGAGCAAATGATTTTATCGGAAGAATTGAAAAGCCAGATCGATAGAGCGCGCGGCAGCTGCAAACGCATCCAAGCGAAGCACTGGACCGATGAAGATGCCGACCTGTTCCTTACCTGAGGCATCATCATGCAGGCGCCACGGGCATATGGCGAAATATTCCCGAATCAGACACAGACAACCTAACCGATTATTTTGTAACTTTGCACCGCTCCGGCGGCGGTAGCCTTGAGACTGCCGCCGGATACCAGGAACCGAACGAAAAAACTATTTACATAAAACAATTGTCATACTTCACTATGAAATCGATTTTAATAAAAAGTTTTGTAGCAGCCGCTGTAGCCCTTTTCTGCGTCGGCGAGGCCAATGCACAGTTCAATCTGAAAAAAGCCGTGGGAGCCGCCGCAAACACCGTAAAGGCGGTTACACTCACAGACGCACAGATGACAGAATATGTAAAGGAATACATCGACTGGATGGACAAGAACAATCCCGTGGCTCCTCCCGACGATCCCTACGCACAGCGTCTGGCACGCCTTACCGAAGGCCTCACCTCGGTAGAGGGTCTGCCTCTTAACTTCAAAGTATACGACGTGATCGACGTCAACGCATTCGCATGCGCCGACGGCAGCGTGCGCGTGTTCTCCTCCCTCATGGACATAATGACCGACGACGAGCTGCTTGGCGTCATTGGCCATGAGATCGGCCATGTGGCACATCACGACTCCAAAAAAGGTTTCCGCACAGCCCTTCTCACATCGGCGCTCAAAGACGGCATAGCCTCCACCAGCGGAAAAGCGGCTGCACTCACGGAATCGCAGCTCGGTTCGCTCGGAGAAGCACTCGTCAATGCCAATTATTCCCAGAAGCAGGAGCGTGAGGCCGACGACTACGGTTACGAATTCCTGAAAGCAGCCGGAAAAAATCCCTGGGCGATGGCACTCTCGTTCCAGAAACTGAAACAGCTCCAGGGCGAACAGCAGTCGAAAGGCGCGTCAGCCAAAATCAATCAGCTCTTCTCTACACACCCCGACATTGAGGCACGCATCAAGCGCATGGAAGAGCGTGCCACCAAAGAGGGTATAGCAAAACCCGAGAACAACTGATGCCTGTTGTAAAAGAGATATTTTCGGCCGACGATCCCGCACTGGCGCCATACATGCGTCTGACCGAGGCGCAGCTACGCAACCGCCTCGATCCCTCAAGCGGGCTTTTCATAGCGGAAAGCCCCAAAGTGATACATGTGGCGCTTGATGCTGGGTGGGAACCGGTCTCGATGTTATGCGAGGAGCGGCACCTTAACGGGGATGCCGCTCCACTGCTTGACAGATGCCCGGCCGATATGCCTGTATTTACCGGAAAACGCGAACTGCTTGCCGGCATGACCGGCTATACCCTTACCCGTGGCGTACTATGCGCCATGCGACGCAAGAGCCTCCCTGAAGTCAGGGATATACTGGCAGAGGCGCGCCGTGTGGTGGTCATCGACAGTGTTACAGATACCACAAACATAGGCGCCATATTCCGCTCGGCAGCCGCCCTGGGGATTGACGGAGTGCTCCTGACCCCCACATCATGCGACCCGCTGAACCGCCGTTCGGTGCGGGTATCCATGGGATCGGTCTTTCTGGTGCCCTGGACATGGCTCGACACACCTGTAAAATCGCTCAACAGCTACGGATTCAAGACAGCATCCATGGCACTTACCCGCCGCTCGGTGGAAATCACCGATCCGGCTCTGAATGCCGAGCCTCGCCTCGCGATAGTCATGGGAACGGAGGGTGACGGACTGTCAGCCGAAGTAATCGCCTCCACAGATTATGTGGTGCGCATACCCATGTACCACGGCGTGGACTCACTCAACGTGGCGGCCGCCTCAGCCGTAGCCTTCTGGCAGCTCCGTGCCAGATAATGTATCCACGTCATATCAGCTCAAGATCCCTCGCTATCCTGCAGGCTTCGATGGAATTCTTTACCTGCAGTTTGCCCAATATCTCCTGCCTGTGACGGCTCACGGTATTGGGGCTTATAGCCAGCATCCCTGCAATCTCCTTGCTTGTCAGACCTTTTTCTATCAAACGGAGCACCTCGGTTTCACGCCGTGACAATATCTTTTCGTCGTTCTGCTTTTCAAGCTCCGCAATATGCCCGTTTACAGAATTCACAATCACACATCGGGGCGTCATGTCAGAAAGCAGTGGACTGTAAAGGCACAATGCCAGCCAAAAAGCCTCCCCCGACGGCAACGGTATATAAAACATACGGTGCGATACCGGCACATAACTGTTTCCGGCCGTCCGCATGTGCAGTTTGCTCATAAGGTAATAGTTTCCCCGCACCTTTTTAGGCTGATGCCTGACGAAATGGAAAAACCTCAGTTCCTGAAGATGTTTTTCTGCCAGATCGTCGGGATGTATTAATCTGAAAATCTCCTCTTCCCATATCGACTGCACCTTATCCTCCTTTTGTTCCTGCCTTATCCCGAGCAGTCTTGAAAACCCGCCATAATAGATATAACTCGCATTTGTCCTCAGATCACTCAGCACCGCGACAGCGTTTTCCATCCGGGCGTAGTTGCGGGCGATATCCTTGTATTTCTCAAGCAAACGGGCATCGGGCTGTATGGAAGAAAAATCCTGTCCGAAGAACTCTCTGTTAAGCATCTCTTTCGTATCCATGGCAGTCTGAGAAATGGTTATTTATAATCATTGTGCATTATGTCGCAACACATTACCTTTGCAAAGGTAAATAAAAACAATGGTTAAGCAACAGGTCGAAATTATTTTCAAATATCATGGCACCTATGAGAAAACTTTTATTCACAGTTCTGGCAACTATATCATCATACACCTGCATGGCACAGTCGTTAGACAGAATGCAATGGTTCAACGAACCGGAACAGTGGGAAATACAGGGTAATACCCTCACTATGGATGTGACTCCACACACTGACTACTGGCGCATATCACATTACGGATTCACAGTGGACGACGCACCGTTTCTGCATACGCTCCGGGGAGGAGAGTTCGAAGTAAAAGTCAAGATATCGGGCGATTACAAGACACGCTTCGACCAGGCAGGGCTGATGCTGCGTATCGACCACGAAAACTACATTAAGACCGGTATAGAATACGTCGACGGCAAATACAACCTAAGCACAGTAGTGACCCATCATACAAGCGACTGGAGCATAATACCTCTTGAAAAACCTGTGCCGTACATCTGGATAAAAGCCGTGCGCAGACTCGACGCGGTGGAGATTTTCTATTCTTTCGATGACCGGGAATACACCATGATGCGCAACGCATGGCTGCAGGACAACCATCCTGTAATGGTAGGAATAATGGGTGCATCCCCCGATGGCGAGGGCTTCAAGGCAAAGTTCGAAAACTTCTCCATAAAGCATCTGCCCGACGCGCGGCGCACACTATGGCTGAAAGAAAACAGCGCATCAGGCAACTGACAGCATGGCCGTCACACGGCAACAGAACCATTACAACATTTCCAAAAACAACCTTCATAGAAAGTTTAGTCAATATCCTGTTGCGAATGTAATCTTAATTATATACCTTTGCGTATACATGGTTTGCCAAAATGGTCAGACCTGTATAATATAAACGCAAACAATTGCCGCCAATGAGTTTCGCACAGAATTGCAACGTGGTATTTGACCGCGCCACAGAAGACTATCACATCACCGACAACATCGACGCTCCGCGCCCGCATCCATATACCGACGACACCATAGAAGAGATCCTCTATGGGAAAAACTGGATTGATGTGGCCCAGTGGCACATGGAAGACCTCATCCGCGATCCGCAGATAAAGCCGGAAGATGCAGTGATACTCAAACGACGCATTGACGCCTCCAACCAGGACCGTACAGACATGGTGGAAGCCATTGACACATGGTTCCGCGACAGATATGCGGGGGTGACACCGCTCCCTGACGCCACCATCAACACCGAAAGCCCCGCATGGGCCATAGACCGCCTCTCCATACTCGCTGTCAAGATCTACCATATGCGCGCCGAGACCCTTCGCACCGATGCATCAGACGCCCACCGCGCCAAATGCACGGCAAAACTCGATGTGCTCCTCGAGCAACGCTCAGATCTCTCACAGGCCATCGACACACTCCTTGAAGACATAGCAGCCGGAAGAAAGTACATGAAAGTCTACCGCCAGATGAAAATGTACAACGATGCCGACACCAATCCCGTGTTATACGCAAAGAAGAAGTGAGCCGACAGCAGATATCATATGGCGCCGATACCTCCGGACAGGATGTCATCTCAAGCCTCAAAGCCGGTGATGCCAACCCTCACAGGCTGCGCAGTGTCCTCATAGCCCGTTTTTCCGCTCTGGGAGATGTGGCCATGACAGTCCCTGTGATCTACAGCGCATGCGCATGCTATCCCGATGTGACATTTACCTTTGTCACCCGTTCTGCCATGACATCCATATTCATCAATCCCCCTGCCAATCTGAATGTAGTGGGAGTGAAAGTGGACAGCTACTCCGGCATGGGCGGCATCTACCGTCTTTTCAGGGAGCTGCGTGAAAAATACCGGTTCGATGCATTCATAGACCTGCACGACGTGTTGCGCACCAAGCTTTTACGTCTGTTCTGCCACGTCCACCGCTTGCCTGTGGCCGCAATCAACAAAGGGCGCAAAGGCAAACAGGCGCTCACACGCCGCCACAACAAGGTGTTGCTTCCGCTCACATCCACCCGCGCCAGATACCGCCAGACATTCCACCGCATAGGCCTACCGGTAGACAACAGGTTCGAGGGTCTTTACGGTCATGAACACAAAGGAGACGCCAGCCTGTTCTCGCAGATAACCGGACCGAAGGCCGACGGCGAAGCTTGGATCGGTATCGCCCCCTTTGCAAAACATACCGGCAAGATATATCCCCCCGCGCTTATGGAACAGGTGGTCAAACGCCTCTCATCTCTCGGATATACCAAGATATTCCTTTTCGGGGCAGGAAGCAATGAGGAAGAGACCCTATCCCTATGGGCACAGCGCTATCCCGACACTATTTCACTGGCAGGAAAATCATACGGCTTCCCCATAGAACTTGCCCTGGTCAGCCATCTTGACGTGATGGTCACGATGGACTCGGCCAACATGCACCTCGCATCACTCGTAAATACACCTGTAGTCAGCGTATGGGGCGCCACACACCCCTACTGCGGTTTCAAAGGATGGCGCCAGAAAGAAGATGACATAGTGCAGCTCCCCATGACATGCCGCCCCTGCTCGGTATTTGGCAACAAACCCTGTTTCCGCGGCGACTACCACTGCCTCAGAGGCATCTCGCCCCAGGTGATACTGGATCATGTGACAAGGTATATCGACGGGGCGACCACGGAGGAATAAAAATAATTTCAGCCCCCTCGCCACCTGTGCGTCAACATTAACCGTGTGCGGAATGTTGTTGTGACAGGTGACAACTATTTATGATTATGAGTATGAATATATTTACCACACACGGCACGCGGCACGACGCGAAAAAGAGAACGCGCCTCCATGCTTGGTCTCTTCTCATCGCGTCATTGATTATCTCCGCATTCACAGCCTATGCCGAAATACCGGCCAACTACTACCGGAACGCATCCGGCAAACAGGGAGAAGCATTGAAGACAGCCCTGCACAATCTCATCTATAACCATACTGAAGTATCTTCATACTCCAACCTCCCGCAGTATTTCCGCAGAACCGATGTCTACCCTCCCGGCAACGAACGTTACGGCCAGTGGTGGGACATGTACGGAAACATACCGCTCTATCTCCCTTCGTTCAGCGGCATGAACCGCGAGCACTCCTTCCCCAAAAGCTGGTGGGGAGGCTCCACGGAGACCCCGGCATACGTAGACCTTTTCCACCTCTACCCGTCGGAAGCCGCCGCCAACATGGCGAAAAGCAACTATCCACTGGGGGAGGCACAGAGCAGCGGCCTGCAGTTTGACAACGGAGTGAGCCGTGTGGGACTTCCCATGTCGGGCCAGGGGGGAGGCGCCGCGCGCGTGTTCGAGCCTGACGACGAATACAAGGGAGACTTCGCGCGCACCTACTTCTATGTGGTCACATGCTACCAGAACCTCCACTGGGCACGCACATACATGGTCAACAACAACCCTTACCCCACACTGAACGAATGGTCTATCCGCCTGCTGCTCAAATGGCACCGCGACGATCCTGTAAGCCAGAAAGAGCTTGACAGAAACGATGAGATATATACCATACAGGCCAACAGAAATCCCTTCATCGACTACCCGGAACTTGCCGAGTATCTCTGGGGAGAAAAGAAAGGCCAGGTATGGGTGCCCGGCATCGACACACCCACGGGTGACCCGCAGCTTATCACCCCCGTGCAGGACATGAGCCTCGACTTCGGCGAGACTGCCATAGGAAGCACAAACACCTCGAGCCTCTTCTTCCACGGAGAGAACCTTACCAACACCCTCACCATTACCATCACCAGACCGCGCGACTACCCCAACGACGACCGCAAGTTCTTCACACCCGACGCCAACGCCATAAGCGCGTCGGCGGTCAACTCGGAAAACGGCTTCTGGCTGCGGGTAAAATATACCCCGACTGAACTCGGATCGCATCAGGCACGGCTTGTGGTTTCCGACGGCGGACTCGACGGATCGGTAGGCATCGCACTGCGTGGGGAAGCCCTTCCCGTACCCACGCTCCACAGTTTCAAGGCACTCCCCCCCACAGACATCGAACCGACGGCATACACCGCCAACTGGGAGGAACCTGAAGGGGACGTAGTGGACTATTATGTAGTGACCCGCACCACATTCGCCGGCGGCAAGGCCGAGACAAGCGAGATTGTGGCCGAAACCAACGAACTGCGTATCGAGGATGCCATTCCCGGCGGACGCGAGACATATTGCGTGCGCTCATGCCGCCTGGGATATTACTCGGATTATTCTAATACTGTAACGGTGGACCTCGCGTCGCTCGGCACACCCGACGAGGATGGCGACAGTCAGCTCGGATGGGCATATGCCGAAGGTGGAATCCGCCTGGTATGTGCGGCACCACACACCGGATGCCGTATCTACGATACCACAGGCCGCATGATCCGCTTCATCGACCGCATTGAGAACAACGATGAAATAATATTGCCCACAGGCATATATCTTATTGTCACTGACCAGCAGCACACACCGCTCAGAGTGCTTGTGCGCGAATGACAATATGCCAAAGTGTAAGACATCACTACCCTGACAAATGGAGCAAAAGACAATTCCACAAGGATCTACAGCGGCGCGTCAGCGCATAATGCTGATCATCAACCCCATATCCGGCACAGGCAGCAAGAAGGGTGTACCGGAAAAGGTGGAGGAACGCCTTGCCGCGGCAGGATATCAGATGGATCTCAGATATACCGGCGGACGCGGCGACGCCACCGCATTCGCCTCCGAGGCCGCCAAAGCCGGGTATACCGGCGTACTTGCCTGCGGAGGGGACGGCACCATAAACGAGACCGCAAGGGCACTATGCGGATCAGATACCGCACTGGGTATCCTTCCCGCCGGATCAGGCAACGGCCTCGCCCGCCATCTCGGCATCCCGGTAGACATTGAGCTTGCGTTGCAGATCATCGAACAGCAGAACATCGTGCGTTCCGACTACGGCACCGTAAACGGCGTACCCTTCTTCTGCACCTTCGGCATGGGATTCGATGCCGCCGTAAGCCACAGGTTCGCCCGTCAGAGCCACCGTGGACTGCTCAGCTACGTGCGTTCGGCACTCTCGGAATACGTGCAGTTCCGCCCGCAGACCTACACCATAAGCGCTAACGGAAAGATCCTGACTGAAAAAGCCTTTCTGGTGGCGGTGTGCAATGCCTCCCAATGGGGCAACAACGCATACATAGCCCCCGACGCATCCATTACCGACGGATTGCTTGACATCACCGTGGTACATTCCGGCTCACCGATAGACGCCGCCGTGATGGGAATGGATATCTTTACCGGATTCATCAACAAGAACACAATGGTGCACTGTTTCCGTGCGCCCGCGGCGGTAATCTACCGTTCCGGGGAGGGGGAGGCACATGTCGACGGCGAACCTATGATGCTCGACGGCATACTGGATGTGAAATGCCACCGCAGTTCCCTGCCGATCTTCACACCGGTAGACCGCGACCGTTTCCGCCCGATAGTCACTCCGCTGAAAGAGATGCTGCGCGACGCCCGCATTTCCATACACCATATATTCCGCTGAGATACGGCCCCATTTCCCACACTCGCGATAATACGATATGCAATTGGCACGCGGAATACACAACATTCCGCGTGCTTAATTGTTAAAAAGAAAAAGGAGAACTGACAGTGTCGCATCTCATCACATACGGCACATCAGCTTCAACTTCACATAAATTCGTTTCAACTATCCTTACCACGACAGACAACGGTGAAAAAATTTCTCACATATTGCTTGAAGACGCTCAAATGGACCGTGATCGGCCTGCTGGGTCTTGTGACTGTTGTATTGGTGCTGCTCTACATACCGCCGGTGCAGGATTTCGTCACAGGACGTGTAATTGGCATGTTGAACTCGTCGGGAGACATGCACCTGTCTGTCAAAAAACTGCGCCTTACATTCCCTCTTAAAATCAGTGCGGACTCTCTGGCGATGAAAACCTCGGGGATGGATATAGAGGCGGCGCATCTTCAGACAGGCGTAAACGTGATGCCGCTTCTTACGGGGCGCATCGTTGTCCCTACCCTGGCGCTTGACAATGCCGCCGTCAATATCGGCACCCCCGACTCCTCGCTGTACATGCGCGCCATACTCGACCGCGCCACGCTGAGCGGCACATCGGTACATCTCTCTGCCAGCGATGTGAACATACACGATTTCGAAGCCTCAGGCGCAGATGTGGATATGGCGCTCAAAACCGATACGGTTCCACCGCCTGTCAAGGATTCCGCTCCCGTGACATGGAAGATTGCCCTCGAGCGCGCGAAACTCAACGATATCTCATACCGGATGCAGTATGTGCCCACTATAATGGATCTTGACTGCACCCTGCCCGCAGCGACACTCAAGCACGCCGCCATAGATCTGGGCAAAAGCACAATCGATGTAGGTGAACTCTCCATTGCCGGTGTGGACGCAAAATATATAACTCCCGATCCCGCACGCCTCGCCGCGGAAAAGGAACATGAAGTATTGAAGGCGCCTTCCGACCCAGCCGCCACTGCCCCCTGGACCATCCGCGCCACCAGATTGCGTCTGACCGACTCACAGGCGCTCTATGCCATGGAGGGAGCCGTGCCGGCCGGCGAAAATTTCGATCCCTCCTATATCGAGGCGTCGGAAATAAACATAGCCGTGGATTCATTCATCAACCGTGGTACCGAGATCACTGTTCCCATAAAACGCATATCAGCGCGCGAGCGATGCGGCATAGCTCTTGACCTTACCGGCACATTCGCCATGGATTCCACAGCGCTCTACGCACGTCATTTCATGCTTACCACCCCATCCTCCACCATCTCCCTGGAGGCTATGATGGGTATGGATACCGTCAACGCTCCACTCTCCGTTAATCTCGGCGCATCTGTGGGTATGGACGACGTGAACCGCCTCGTCCCGGCCACACTCGCGCCGATGGTGGCCAAACTGCCGCAATTCCAGCCTCTCCGTCTGGTAGCCGACATATCAGGAAACATGGACGACCTCGCCATAAACACCCTCACCGCCGATATACCACGCCACATCGCGCTGTCTGCAGAAGGACGCATCGCCAACTACACCGACATCAACAAGGCCGAAGGCAACCTCGATATCACAGGATCCGTTTCCGACGGTGAATTCATTAAAACCGCCCTGCTCGACGCGAAAATGAAGCGCGTTGTCAACATTCCGCCCCTGCGCATAGAAGGCTCTGCCGGTCTGGCAAGAGGCATAATCGACGGAAGGATACGCGCGCTCACCGAAGGTGGCGACATAGCCCTTGACGCCATGTGGAACAACCGCGTGGAAGGGTATGACATACATGCCGATTTCAACGATTTCCCTGTACAGGCCATTCTCCCCACAATGGGGATACGCGACCTTGACGCCACTGTAACGGCAAAAGGGGAAGGGCTCGACTTCTTCTCACCCAAGACCCACACAGACGCCTCTGTGGCGCTCAACCATGTGACATACAACGGAGCCACCTACCGCAACATCACCCTTGACGCCCTCCTGTCAGGCGGCCAGGCAAAAATAAAGGCCAAATCAGTAAATCCTGGTGTCGATTTCACGATAGACGCAGCCGGAAACCTTTCCGGAAACCAACTGGACTGGACATTTGGCGGCGACATCCGTAACATAGACCTCCAGGCCCTTGCGCTCTCCGACACCATTGCAGAGGGATCTGTAAGCCTAAGCGGAAAAGCGTCATTCATTCCGCCGGTGGCGGCGACACGCCGCACACCCGGACGCCCCATGACGCTGCGCGCCGACATGAACATCTCGCACCTAACATGGCTCATGCCAGACCGCAGACTCAAAGCCGACGACATAGACCTGACACTGGACACATCAGATTCGCTCACCGACGCGCAGCTGCGCAACCGCAATCTTGCACTTGACTTCTCGTCGCCGGTGTCGCTCGACACCATCATGCAGCGCTTCACTCTCGCCGCAGGACGACTTGACCGCGACATGGCACGCCGTCGTCTGGCCATCGACTCACTGCAGCAGGCACTTCCGCCCTTCACCCTCTCGTTCAACGCGGGAGCCGGCGACAACCTGCTCGCCAATTTCCTGGCCGGGCAGAAGATTTCGTTCTCGCAAATGGCCCTGAACGCGAGCAACGACACCATCATACATGCCGACGCACTCATCGCCAGACTTAAGACCGGCGAGACACTCATCGACACCATCACCGTGAAACTCCACCAGCGCGGGGCCTACATGCTTTACGACGCAAGCATGACCAACCGCCCGGGCACATTCGACCAGTTTGCCAACGTGTCTGCAAAAGGATATATCAGCGCCAATTTCCTGGCTCTCCTTTTCAAACAGCAAAACATACAGGGGGAGACCGGCTACAGTATCGGCCTCATGGCACAGATGTCTGACAGCAACAATGTGAGCCTGCGTTTCGTGCCATTCCACCCCGTCATAGGGTACAAAGACTGGGAAATCAACAAGGACAATATCATCAGGTTCAACCTCGCGTCGAAACATCTCGACGCCAACCTGCATCTCAGCAACTCGGAAAGCTCCCTGAGACTGTTCACAGACCACACAGCCTCCGGCGACTCCCTGCAGGAGGACATAAACCTGCAGATTACCGACATCAAACTCGCCGACTGGATCGCGCTCAACCCGTTCGCACCCCCTATCACCGGCGACCTCTGCGCCGATATGAAAGTCAACTGGGACCTGCCCGATCTCAACGGCAAGGGTACCGTATCGCTTAAAAATTTCAGATACGACCGCCAGAAAGTCGGCGACTTCGACCTCGACATAGACCTGTCCACCAACGCCGCAGGCACCATACGCGCCACCACCGCACTGATGGTCAACGGCACCAAGGCCATAACAGC
This sequence comes from Muribaculaceae bacterium, assembly GCA_902836725.1. Lineage (GTDB taxonomy): Bacteria > Bacteroidota > Bacteroidia > Bacteroidales > Muribaculaceae > UBA7173. The sequence continues at coordinate 12,022 of CADFRV010000005.1, read as the reverse complement.
GACCGGCAACCTCAACGACTCCACGGCCGCCAATCCCTTCATGCTCGATTTCAGGATGATCAGGTTCCCGCTGAGTGTGGCCAATCCGTTCCTGCCAAAAGGTACGGCACAGCTCTCCGGCGTGCTCAACGGCCAGATGGATGTCACCGGATCGCCGGCAGATCCGAAGTTCAACGGCTACCTCGACTTCGACACTACCACCGTGAACATGACCATGCTCGGCACACCGTTCCGATTCTCGGAAGAGAAGATACCGGTTGAGGATAATGTGGTCCTGTTCAAGGATTTCTCCATCACCGGAGCCAACTCCAATCCGCTTTTCATCAACGGCAACGTGGATATGAAGTCCATAACATCACCTCTGATAGACCTTACCCTTACAGCCCGCAACATGCAGATCGTCAACTCGCAGCGAAGCCGCAAGAGCCAGGCCTACGGAAAAGCGTTCATCAACCTCGACGGGAAAGTGCGCGGATCCCTCAGCATGCTCGACATTGACGCCGCACTCAACATACTCCCCGGCACCAACGTAACGTATGTGATGCCCGACGCTGTGAACGCCATAACATCGCGCAGCACACAGGACATGGTGAAATTCGTGAACTTCAGCGACACCACGACAGTGGAGGACGCCGATACGATCGGACGCTCCGCAATGCTCATGAACATCGACGCGCGCCTGACCGTATCCACCGGCACAACTATCTCGGTGGATCTTTCAACCGACGGCAAAGACCGTGTGCAGCTCCAGTCAAACGGAGACCTCAGCTACACGCAGGACTATATGAACGACCAGCGTTTCACCGGACGCCTCAATATCAGCGGAGGCTATGTGCGCTACTCGCTTCCGGTAATGGGAGAGAAGATGTTCAACTTCCAGGAAGGGAGCTACGTGGCCTTCAACGGCGACATGATGAATCCGATCCTGAACGTAATTGCCGTGGACAACATCCGTGCCAACGTATCGGTAAACAACAATAACCGCGTGGTCAACTTCAACGTGGGGCTGAACGTGACCGGCACCCTCGACGAAATGAACGTGGCCTTCGACCTCACATGCCCCGACGATATAACCATTGCCAACGAGCTCAAGGGGATGACAGCCGAGCAACGCGCCAACCAGGCCATGAACCTGCTCATATCGGGCACTTACCGCAGCGGCGGCACACAGACCATCTCGGGAGGCAACGCCGGCACAAACGCTCTGTTCAGCTTCCTTGAATCGCAGCTCAACAGTTGGGCTTCCTCGGCCATAAAGGGAGTGGACATATCGTTCGGCATCAACCAGTATGACAAGACCGTGGACGGTGCCAACACCACTGCCATGAACTACAGCTACCGCGTAAGCAAGTCGCTTTTCAACGACAGGTTCAAGATTGTGGTCGGGGGCAACTACACCACCAATGCCGAAGCCGACGAGAATTTCGCGCAGAATCTTATCGCCGACATATCGTTCGAGTACATGCTTAACCGTGCAGGCACGATGTACGTGCGTCTGTTCCGCCACACAGGCTATGAAAGTATCCTCGAAGGTGAAATCACCCAGACCGGCGTGGGCTTCGTGTACAAGAAGAAGATAAGGCGCATCGGAGACATCTTCAGATTCCTGCGCCCAAAAAAACGCCGCAGTCAGCCACCTTTGGCTCCGCAACAGGAAATACAGCCTCCACAACCCGCCCTCCCGGCAACACCGCCCGCTCCCGCCGACGCCAAGACTACCGAACCCAAGACCACTAACGTAAAAAATGCCACCGACGATGAAAATATCCGTTGAACATATCAGAAACAGAGCATCCGCCTTCACCGGAGTATGCGCTGCAATCGTGGCATGTCTGCTCGCCGGAGGCTGTTCCACTACAAAGCGCATTCCCGATGACGAGCAACTTTACATCGGTGTGAAAAAGATTGATATCCAGGGAGCCGATGGTGAGAAGGTACCCGCATCCGTGGAGGAACAGCTCACTTCGGCTGTAAGTGTGCCACCGAACAACGCTATTTTCAAATCGGCGAAATACCGCATGCCTTTCCCCGTGGGACTGTGGGTCTACAACAACTGGGACAATCCGCCGAAAGGGCTGAAACACTGGCTGTATGAGAAACTGGTATCGGAGCCGGTGCTCGTAAGCGACGTGCGCCCTAACGTGCGCGCCAAAATGGCCGACGAGATACTCGACAATAACGGATATTTCCGCGGATCGGCTTCATATGAGGTGCTTACACAGAAAAATCCGAAAAAGGCCAGGATCAACTACACCATCAACACCGGCCCCGTGTACACTCTCGACTCCATCGCCTTTCTCCCCGACACCTGCGCCCTGAACCATCTAATCGACTCCATCGCGGCACAGGACACCTACCTGCGGCGCGGCGAACGCTACTGCACAGACTCGCTGTCGGCAGCACGCACACGCATAACCAACGTATTGCGCAACAAGGGATATTACTTCTTCCGTCCTGACTATATCGAATACCTCGCGGACTCCCTGGGCACACCCATGAAAATAAACATGCGGATGATGCTTGCCAACAATATCCCTCCCCGCATGCTCCAGAAATACGTCACCGGCAATGTAACTGTGTATGCTTACCGCAATCAGGGGGGCGGCACGCCTGACACCATACAGACCTCCCGCGGCACCCTCATACAGATGCGCCCGTCGCGCCTGCGCCGGCAGCTCATACCGGAATGTGTCACTTTCCGCGAGGGACGCACCTTCTCAGTGCGCGATATGAACCGCACCCAGACACGCCTGTCGCGCCTCGGAATATTCAACAACATCGGCATAGAGGTGCTTCCCGACTCTGCAGCCGCCGGCAACCGTCTCGATGTGAATATAAACTGTACATTCGACACCCCACTCGAAGCTACAATTGAGCTTAACGCCTCCTCGAAATCAAACTCCTATATCGGTCCGGGCGCACTCATAGGCATCACCAACCGCAACATATTCGGAGGTGGCGAACAGTTCTCTGTCACACTCACCGGCAACTACGAGTGGCAGTCGGGACGTGGCAGTTCATCGGTTTTCAACTCATATGAAGCGGGAATAACGACTTCGCTCGCCATCCCGCGCCTGCTCGCGCCAAACTTCATCAAACGCGGCAACCGCAACCTGAACTGGACCCGTTTCTCTCTGAATTTCGAGCTGTTGAACCGTCCCCACTACTTCAAAATGGCTCAGTTCAACTTCTCTTTCGGCTACGACTGGCAATCGTCGCGGCACTCCTCGCATACCTACACACCGTTTAAGCTAACCTACACCAACCTGCTCCATACCACCCAGGCCTTCGACTCTATCACAGGAGCCAATCCTGCCATAGCCCTCAGTTTCCAGAGCCAGTACATTCCACAGATGCAGTACAGCTACATGTATGACAGAGCATTCGATTCCGACAATTCCATCAACTGGCAGTTCACCGTGCAGGAGGCGGGCAACCTGTTCTGGTGCGTCTACGAACTGGCAGGAAAGCATGGCGAAAAAGAGCTGTTCGGCACCCGCTTCTCACAGTTTGTGAAAGGGAGCACACAGCTTGTCTACAACCGCCGTCTGTGGGGCGACAACTGGCTTGTGAGCCGTGTGGCAGTGGGAGCTGCCCATGCCTACGGCAACTCCAGCGAGGTGCCGTATGCCGAACAGTTTTATGTTGGTGGCGCCAACTCCATCCGAGCCTTTACCGTGCGCTCGCTCGGCCCAGGCAGCTACCGTCCGCCTAAAGATGTGCGCGACAGCTACTTCGACCAGACAGGTACATTCAAATTCGAGGCGAACGCAGAATACCGATTTCCCATCATCGGTCCCATTCATGGCGCCGTATTCCTCGATGCCGGCAACGTATGGCTGCTTAAGAAAGACAAGTTGCGTCCGGGTGGTGAACTGCGCGGCAAGACGTTCCTGCGCGACATAGCCCTCGGCACCGGAGCCGGTCTGCGTCTGGATATCAGCATGCTTGTGGTGCGCGCCGATCTCGGCATAGGCATCCATGCCCCCTACAACACCGGCCACGGCGGATATTACAACATGGAGTCTTTCGGCAAATCCCTCGCGTTCCACCTCGCCATAGGGTATCCGTTCTGAATTTAGAAAGTGAGAAATTAAGAAAGTGGGAAATTGAGAAAATAGAAATTGGGGGGAGGAAGATTGTGTGTTCCTGCCGAGATCTCGCTTTCAAACTCTTGCATATGAGCGGCGAAAGGGTTAATTTTGCAGAATATGAAGACATTTCTGAAAAAATTGACTGTTCTTCCGGCAATGATGGTCTGCGCCGCAATATGCCTCTCTTCGGTTGCAGCCGCCACTCTCAGCTCATGTGCCGGCGGAAACCGCTCGGCCACAGCCGCATCCGTAACAAGTGCGGATACACTGCGAACTGTGGCGGTGTCAGCGGACTCATTATACTCGCATGTGGTAAAACAGGTGGAGCTCGGACCGCGCACACCGGGATCAACCGCACACGGCAGATGCGTTGAGCTTATCACCGGTTACATGAACGAGTGCGGAGTGGACACCACTATGGTACAGACCGCCCCGGTAACCACATTCAAAGGGGAAAAATTTACCGCAAAAAACATCTTCGCACAGATAAACCGCGCGGCAGACAACCGTGTGCTGCTGCTGGCGCATTACGACACACGCCCGTGGGCCGACAGCGATCCCGATGAAGCGATGCACGGCACCCCCATCGACGGCGCCAACGACGGTGCAAGCGGTGTGGCTGTGCTGATGGAGGTGGCGCGTGTGCTTGCTCCGCAGCTTCCGGACAGCATCGGCGTGGATCTCCTGTTCGTGGATATGGAGGACTCCGGAGAAAGCGGAGGAGACAGTGAGGAGACATGGTGCCTGGGCACCCAGGAATGGATCAGGCAGATGCCATACAATTCTGATAACCGCCCACGTTTCGGGATACTTCTCGACATGGTGGGTGGCACAGACGCCCTGTTCCATTGCGAATATTTCTCGCAGCGGCATGCCTCTCCTGTAGTCGACAAGGTGTGGAACATAGCACGCCGCTCGGGATTCGGCGACCGTTTCGTCAACAAGAACGGAGGAGCCGTGGTTGACGACCATCTGTTCATAAACCGTGCCGGCATACCCTGCATCGACATTATCGAAAGCATCAACGAACACACCGGATCTTTCAATCCCACATGGCACACAATGGCCGACAATATCGCCAACATTGACCGCAGCTCGCTGCAGGCCGCAGCGCAGACTGTGGTCAACACAATACTGAACTGACTTAAACACCCATCGAAATGACAATAAACGAAACACAAGACCGGATAATAGAAGAGATGTCTGAACTTGACGACTGGATGGACCGCTACGCCTACATCATCGACTTAGGCAATGCGCTCCCCCCGATCGACGAAAAGTACAAGACCCCCCAACACCTTATCGAAGGGTGTCAGAGCCGCGTATGGCTCAACGCCGAGCTTACCCCGGAAGGCACCGTGACATTCACGGCAGACTCCGACGCCATAATTGTGAAAGGGATCATCAGCATGCTCATAGAGGTGGTTTCGGGACACACACCGCAGGAGATCCTCGACGCCGACCTGTATTTCATTCCGGCAATCGGACTTTCCGAACACCTCTCCCCCACCCGCTCCAACGGTCTGCTGGCTATGGTAAAGCAGATGAAAATGTATGCGCTCGCATTTAAGGAAATTTCTTCAAATCAATAATCAATAAACCACTCATGTTCAAGAACCATCCCAAAGGCCTGATACCGGCCGCGCTATCAAACATGGGCGAGCGATTCGGCTACTACATCATGAATGCCGTACTCGTGCTCTTCCTCTGTTCAAAATTCGGACTCTCCGAGGAGACCAGCGCCCTGATCTATTCATTTTTCTATGCCGGCATTTACGTGCTCAGCCTTGTGGGCGGTCTCATTGCCGACAAGACCCAGAACTACAAAGGCACCATCATATGGGGTCTTATCATCATGACACTCGGCTATGTGGTGCTGGCGATACCTGTGTTCCACACCGCCGAAAACCACACATGGCTGCTCACCCTTACAGCCGGAGCCCTCTTCTTTATCGCCTTCGGCAACGGTCTGTTCAAGGGCAACCTGCAGGCCATCGTAGGTCAGCTTTACGACAATCCCCGCTATGCCGCACAGCGCGACTCCGGTTTCCAGATCTTCTACGTGTTCATCAACATCGGCGGTCTGGTAGCCCCGTTCATCGCCCCCATGCTCCGCAGCTGGTGGCTTGACATCAACGGCATGGTGTACAACGCCTCTTTCCCCGCCATGTGCCATCAGTTCCTGAGCGTGAGCGACTCCTTCAACAACGAGAACATCAACAACCTCTACAGCCTCGCCACCTCGGTAGGATGCCAGAATCTTGAGAACATCCGCGAGTTCTGCTCGGAATACCTCAAGGTGTTCAACACCGGCATCCATTTCAGCTTCTTCGCATCCGTGGCTGCCATGATCATCTCGCTGATAATCTTCGTATCCACCAAGAAGGGTCTTCCCACCCCCGGAAAGAAGGAGAAAGCGGAAACAGTAAAATATACCGCTGAAGAGCGCACCGCCATGGCACAGGAGATACGTCAGCGCATGTATGCTCTTTTCGCAGTGCTCGGCATAGCCATCTTCTTCTGGTTCTCCTTCCACCAGAACGGCACATCAATGTCGCTTTTCGCACGCGACTTCGTTGACACATCCGCCATCGCTCCCGAAATCTGGCAGGCTGTAAACCCGTTCTTCGTGATCGTGCTCACCCCTATGGTAATGTGGCTTTTCGGCTGGCTCGGCAAACGCGACAAAGAGATCTCCACCCCCAAGAAGATCGCCTACGGTATGGGACTTGCCGGTGTGGCCTACCTTTTCCTCACCCTCTTCTCGCTCGGCGAAGGTTATCCCTCGGGCACAGAGTTCCGCGAACTTGTGGCTTCCGGTGCCACTGTGGCTAAAGCCGGATGGTGGGTACTCATCCTCTACTATTTCTTCATGACCGTAGCGGAGCTGTTCATCTCCCCCCTCGGCCTTTCGTTCGTATCGAAAGTAGCCCCCAAGCACATGCAGGGTCTCTGCCAGGGTCTCTGGCTCGGCGCCACCGCCCTGGGTAACCTTCTGCTCTGGATCGGTCCGCTTATCTATAACCAGTATCCCATCTGGGTAGCCTGGGCTGTGTTCCTGGCAGTATGCCTCATCTCCATGGGCGCCATGTTCGCAATGCTCAAATGGCTCGAAAGAGTGACTAAATAAATCACAAGAAGTAAGAAGCAAGAGCATTAGAAGTTAAGCAAGAATACTTTGGCTCTGGTATACAGGAAATTGAGAAATTAAGAAATTGAGAAAAAGAGAGTTGATATCTCTGATTCCTCTGATATCTCTGATTCCTCTGATTTCCCCACCCGGAGCTAAAGTATTCTTGCTTAACTTCTAATGCTCTTGCTTCTTACTTCTAAATTCCACCGTAAACCGGGTGAGGCGGTCGGCGGGTGAGGTGGAGAGGGAAAAGCGTGCTCCGTGACGGGTGAGGATCTCGCTCACACACATAAGGCCTATCCCCTGACCTCCGCACTTGGTGGAAAAGAATGGGGTGAAGAGCTTTCCGGATATCTCGGGAGACACGCCGGCACCACCGTCGGTGACAACCAGCGTCGGTTGCGGAGTTGAAGCCACCGAAATCGTGACAGCCGCACCGGAGCCGGCCGAGACCGTACTCTCTATGGCATTTTTGACCACATTTACAAGTACCTGCCCCAACAGCACCTCATCGGCGAGTATCTCTGCCGGTTCTGGTGATTTTTCAAATATTATCCTTATACCGCTGTCAGCCGGAACCATCCCCTCCAGAAAATGCAGATGCCGGACGACAAATGTGTTAATCTCCATCGGAAGCAATGTCGGCTCAGGCAGTTTCACCACATCGGCGTAAGATGTAATGAACCGGCTCATATCCACACACCTGTCGCGGCAACTCCCCAGGATCTCACGCAGGTTCTCATCCTCACCCAACATTTCGCCAAGCGTCTCGAGAATGGATTTCACCCCCGCCATGGAATTGTTTACCTCATGGGCGATCATCCTTATCACCTTACCGTAAGCCTCCTTCTCGGCACGGTGCATTTCGTCGGTAAGCAGGTCTATCACGATGAACGGCCTCTGGAAGCCACGGTCCACAAACCATAGCCGCGAGATGCGGAATATATGGTTGTCGCTCATGCGCACGGTGGCGCTTTTCCCCTCTTTTACAGACATTATCGCCTGCCAGATCTCTCCCCGAAACTCCGAGATATGTTTTCCCGCGGCCGCGGCGTCAAGCCCGAGCAACCGGGTGGCCACCGGGTTACCTCTCACCACCTTCCCGTTAAAGTCAAGTATCACTATTCCGGAAGGTGAGGCCTCGATGAGCTGTTCGAGAAACAGATTTTTTTCCTCTTTACCCAATCGTTCCTCCTTTATACGGTCCATCATACGGTTGAAGAGATCCACGAGACGGTCGGCATCGGCTTGCCCTACCTTCACGAGACGACTGTTGAAATCCTGCTCGCGCACGAGGTCGACACCGGTAGCAAGCGTGGCCATAGGAGATACCACCGAACGGTACAGCAAAGCAAGCATCACTGTCACAAGCGCCAACAGTATCCCCGTGACCCACATCGGCAGAGAGGGGAAGAGAAACAGCTGCACTCCAAGCGCGATCACAGACAGTGCAGCCGCGGCAAACAGGAGTTTCATTTCATACCGTATTTTTCAAGTTTGCGATACAATGTCTGGCGCGTTATGCCGAGCGCATCGGCCACACGGCTGATATTGCCCCGATACTGCGCCATAGCTTCCGCGATAGCCTTCAGTTCCATCCCTTCAAGGGTAGAGGAGGCATCGGAGGTATCGGCGACGGGGACACTTGCTATGGCATTATGCCTGAAATCATCCGCGGTCAGGCGATCGGCACTCCCGTTTATCAGCATGGTGCGTTCCACCAGATTCTTGAGTTCGCGTATATTTCCGGTAAAAGGAAGCGTCTTGAGATATTCCACCGCATCAGCGGTTATTTCCGGCGCCTGTGCACCTAAATTTCCTGCACATCGCGCCGCAAAATGACTGACCAGAAGAGGTATGTCGCTTTTACGCTCACGCAAAGGGGGTATGCGGAGTGTTATCAGATTAAGACGGTAATACAGATCCTCACGGAAAGTGCGGTCACGCACCATTTTAGGAAGATCGGCGTTGGTGGCGGCGATAACACGGAAGTCGGAAGTGCGGGTCTTGTTCTCGCCTATCCGCTCGAATGTATGCTGCTGCAGCACACGCAGTAGCTTTACCTGGCATGAAAGGTCAAGCTCCCCCACCTCATCAAGAAAAATCGTTCCGCCGTCGGCCATCTCGAAACGCCCGGGGCGGTCGGCCACAGCTCCCGTGAAAGCCCCTTTTACATGGCCGAACATCTCGCTTTCAAAAAGCGGCTGAGGCATTCCGCCTATGTTGACCGTGACCATCGGCCCTGAAGAGCGGGCGGAATTGCGGTGTATGGCCTGCGCCACCAGCTCCTTGCCGGTGCCGTTCTCTCCGAGCAGAAGCACAGGGGCATCGGTGGCGGCAATCCTGGCGGCTGTGGCGAGCAGTTCGGTCATGGCCTTGCTGCGCCCGATTATCTCGGGACACTCAAATTTTACCGCGCCGCTGGGCGCCGCGTCATTGTCTCTGGAGGCGGTAAGCTGCAGGGCGGTTTTTATCTGGCGGCAGAACTCGCGGTTGTCCCACGGCTTGGTAATGAAATCGAACGCGCCCAGACGCATCCCCTCCACAGCGAGCGGTATGCTCCCCCATGCCGTGATAAGTATCACAGGCAACGCGGGCCGCAGAACCTTCACTTTACGCAGCAGCTCTATCCCCTCCTCGCCGGAAGTGGAGCGGCTGAAATTCATATCCATCACTACAAGACGTATGCCGGGGTTCTCCCTTATCGCGGCCAGTGCCTCAGCGGGAGTGGAGACACCGGTGGATTCACATCCCTCCCTGCGCAGGAGCACACTGAGAGACAGCCTCACGGTGTTGTCATCGTCTACTATCAATATCATGATTACAAAGATAAGTAACTGTTCTAAATTATTTTATTTACCGGTCAGATTATTTAATGTCTCATCGGCGAAATTTTTGAACAGCCGTTTACAATTATTTCTGTCAACCGTTGATGATGCGGTCGAAATCGGCGTCGATATCGCAGCCGGCGGCATAATCCCAGAGCGTGATGCTGCGTATCTGGTAATAGTAATACCAGAAGCGGTAAAGCTCGCTGATCATGGAGCGCCGCGATTCATCCTTCTTCACCTGGGAATCATTGAGATCAAGTGTGGAGATACGCCCTATCATGAATGTCTCCACATTCGTGGCATAACGCTTGCGGGCGATGGTATCGGCACGGCAGGCTATGTCGAGTTGTCGCTGCTGGCTGCAGAACCGTTCCACAAGAATGAACAGATCCTGATTGAAGTTCATGGTCTCGCGCCTCAGACGGCTCTCCACAGCACGCCGGTTGCTTTCCGCCACCTTCACGGCACCGCGCCGTCGCCCCCAGTCGAGGATCGGCACTCTTACGCCCACCTCCACAACCTGGTTGCCCCGCAATCCCTGATACGCCTGCGCGAACTCATTGGAAGTGCCGGTATAACCAACCTGCGCGAAAAGATTTATCTCACGCTGCTCCCCCTTGGCCTTTGCCACGGCATAATCGGCCTCAAGCTGACGGCGGCGCACATTGCGTGCGAACTTGTTGTTGGCCAGGGCACGGTCAAGCGCATCGGAGTAAGTGATCTCAAGAGGCGGCAGATTTTCCGGCACCGAAGGCATTAGCTCGGTATCGTCGTCATATTCAAGAAACGAGCGCAGACTGAACATGCTGCTTTTCAGACTGCTTTCCCTCTCGGTTAGCGCCGACTGTGCCTCCAAGAGATTAAGCTCCATCTGCAACAGGTCGTTTTCGCTTATCTGCCCCATGGCGCGTTTCTCCCGCGCCACCTCATAGAGTTTATCGGCATTTGCGAGGTTCTGGCGGGCGATCGCCACATTCTCACGCGCCATCAGCAGGTCGAAATACATGCTTATGGCCGTCATGGCCACCTCCTCTGTAGCGCTCAGAAAGGCGGCTTTCGCCTCGGCATACCGCTCCGGTTCTATCCGGCGATCCCATTTTATGCGGTTGGCGGCGAACAGGGGCTGATTGAGCGTGAGTGCGACCGGGATCGACATGAAGCGGTTGTTAGTCAGCTCGAAATCGCGGTAGAAATCAAACGACGTGTTGAGCGACAGTGTGCCTCCGGTCAGCCATATGTTCTGCGAGAGCGAGAGGGCGCCGGTCATCTCCATGAAATTGTTGCGCACGAAACTGTATGAGCCTTCTGAATTCATGTAAGCGCTATACTGCCTGCGGTAGCTCGGCAATGTAGCCGAAAAATTTATTTCGGGAAGCAGTTCAGCACGGTAGATGCGATATTCCCAGTAGGCTCGCCGCAGATCGTCGAGCGCAACGGCAGCGTCAACACTTCTCACCCGCGCCCGCGCTATCGCCTCCCCGAGGGTCAGCTCCACGGTCTTTTCATGCCCTGCCTGCGCAAAAGCCTGAAAGAAAGTGAAAGCAACTATGAATGAAAAGAAGATCTTTTTCATGGGAAATTTTTTTTAGAAAAAAATTTTTTAGAAGTAAGAAGTTAGAGCATTAGAAGTCAAGCAAGAAGACTTTTGTTGGGTGATATCAGAGGTATCAGAGAAATCAGAGATATCAGAGACATCAAATTTCTTTATTTCTTAATTTCTCAATTTCCTGTATACAAGAGCAAAAGTCTTCTTGCTTGACTTCTAATGCTCTTACTTCTTACTTCTAATCCACTGACTTCTTACTTCTAATTCTCTATTCATCTTTAATGGCCAGGGCGGGATCCACCTGCATGGCTTTGCGCGCGGGGAACCAGATGCCAAGCGTTATCATCAGGGCAAGGGAGAGGAAAGAGAACAGTGCAGCCAGCGCGAAGCGCAAAGGCACGAAATAAAGATAGCCCGG